>CATYHY010000006.1 GCA_958407085.1 uncultured Collinsella sp.
GCGGTCGCGGCCCTGCGCGCCGAGGGGCACGCGCTCGGGCACCTGCTCGCATGCGCCGAGCTCAAGCGGTCGACCTACTACTACGCCCTCGCGCACCCGCCGAGGCCCACGCGCGCCGAGCTCTGGGAGGCGGCCGCCGAGATCTTCTCGCGCACCGCCAACGGCTGCGGGCACCGGCAGATAGCGATGTGCCTCAGGGCGGAAGAGGGGGCCGTGATAGCCAACAAGACCGTGCTCAAGATGATGCGCGAGATGGGGATTCGCTGCGGCATCAGACGCGAGACGGCCTACCACAGGTACAACTCGTACAAGGGCGTCGTCGGCAGAACGTTCGAGAACGTGATCGCGAGGGATTTCGACGCCGGGGCCCCGTGGCAGAAGCTGGGGACGGACGTCACCGAGTTCAAGGTGGCTGGCGGTAAGGCCTACTGGGCCCCGACGCTGGACTTCTGCACCAAGGAGATCGTGGCGAGCGACATATCGACCACGCCCGACATGGCCCAGCAGGCGAGGATGCTCGACGAGCTGCTGTCCAAGATCCCCGAGGGCGCCGCCCCGACCATGCACTCGGACCGGGGCTGGCAGTACCAGCACGCCTCATACACATCCAGGCTCGAGGCCGCCGGTATCGTCCAGAGCATGTCCAGGAAGGCGAACTGCATCGACAATGCCGCCACCGAGCAGCTCTTCGGCCACGTCAAGGACGAGTTCTACAGGGGCCGCGAGTGGAAGACGTTCGAGGATTTCAAACGCGACCTGGAGGAATACATAGTCCACTGGAACACGAGCCGGAGGCAGGTAAGATTGAAGGGCCTGACCCCGGAGGAGTACCGGAATCAGGCCCTTGCGGCCTAGTCGCTATTTAGGGCGTCCAAGATTTGGGGCGCGGTTCACTGAATCTGGGACGGGGCCAAAGGGGAAGGCAAATCGAGCTTTATTACGTGAGCGAGTAGCCGTTGGTGCCGATCTTGCCGACGACATTGGATGCCATCGAGATGACATCGCGGAGCTTGCCGGAATAAATCGAAAGCACGGAGACAAGTGCGAGGGCAAGCAGGCCGATGAGGATGATCATCTCGGTGGAGATGACGGCACCGAACTTCTCGTTGGCAGCGCGACGGACATTGTAGGTCTTGGCCGCGAGATACGTGGCCATGGCGTTCATGGTTGCTGAATCCATGATGCACTCCTTTCGGTTGGGGGTTCGAGTCTTCAGCCCCCGTCGACACGATGGGATGGACCTCCACCCCCAAATAAGATTTTGCCCCGCGAAATGCATCAACAGAAGGTTATTTGGTGCCAAGGGGTGACAAATGGTGACATGGAAAAACGCAGATAGACCACTACGTACGCGGCCGTACAACATATGTTCGACAAGATTTAATTACCTCTTGGTCGCAGGAGCCACAATAAGCCTATCCAGCGCTGGGATAGAGTCGAGGCAGCTAACGCGAGGTCACCGACTAGTGAGAGGAACGGCGTATGGCATGCGTGCGTGTAACCGGATCGGCCGATGAGATCGAGCTCTTTGCGCGTTCCCTCGGCATGATCCCGAAGCTGCACCGCCGTCGTGACGGCATGATGGCCGGCTATTTCGAGGTGCAGGCCCCGAAGGTTGTCTGCCTGGACCTCGGGACGACGGGACCCAACCCCGTTGAAGACGAGATCGTGGCCATCGCGATCGTGGACTGGGCGGGAAATGTGCTCCATGAGGGGAAATACAGGCCAAGTCGTATGGAGCTATGGCAGGCGGCATCTGAGGTCAACGGGGTGGCCCCCGACAACCAGATAGACCTCCCCTCCTTTTTCGACGACCAGGTAAAGATTAGGGAGATCATCTGGGGCGCCGACGAAGTTATCGTCTATAACGCCCCGCGCGTCATGAGGTTCCTGGAGTACAACGACGCTGCGCCCAGTTCAGGCACCAGAGTCACCGATGCAATGTATGAGTATTGCCGCTGGCTCGGAAAAGCGAGCCGCGACTCCAATTGCCTCGCGCACATCGAGTTAGCCGACGCAGTGGTTCGAATCGGATATGCCTGGGAAAACAGTCCGCACGTGAGCGTGACAAATGCACTCGCCTGCCTCGCTGTCCAAAAATGGATTGAGGGGCAGGCGAATGAAGAACAGTAAGCTTTCTTAATACAGGGCTTGCACAGCAGGCCCATCGAGTTTGTTTCATCTTTGATTCAAGGGATGGTTGCTTCTGTCAATTCCACGGGATGATCTCACCGGGCGTCAAGACACTTAGGAAACCCGGTTTGGAGAGGTGATTAGCATGAACGTTAACGATTTTATGGCGAAGCACGATATCACCGATGCCGACCTCGAGCGCATGGCCGCCCCCTATGAGGATGGCGGCTTCGAGCCCGAACCCGACGGAAAGGTATTCGACGGCTCGCACCTCGATACGATCGGCACTCGCCGTGTGACGGTGATTCACGATGAGAAGAATACTTAGAGGGTTTGCTGTCAGATACGCTACTCCTCGTATTTGTTTCCCTTCCCGCAATTGCAATCCTCGCAGAGCGTCTGCAGATTGCTTATTACGGACTTTCCCCCGCGTGAGACGGGCTTGATATGGTCGACGTGGAGCTTCACCCCGTCCTCGCGCCCCCGTCCGCACTTGACGCACCTGAAGCCGTCACGGCGCAGCACGTCATAGCGCATCGCACGCGTGACCTTCGCGCGCTCCTCGTCATTGGCCATACGCCGGTCCTGATACTCCAGGCGTCGCTTCTCTCGTTCCTTTTTCTTCTTGGACTTGCGATGCTCCTTTATAAGCATCGTCAGAATCGTCTCTGCCGCCCAAAGCACGATGGCAAACTGAATAAGTGGCATGAGCGACTGGAATACCTGGGTATAGACATCGGATGTATCCATAGCGTTCCCTTCCGTTGAAAACAGACGCTTCAAGCATAAAATCCCGTAAACGCCGCCACTCTCCCACTTGGTGCCATAAGGTGACACCTGACTAGGAACACTTGTTCATAGCCGTCCGCCCGACTGCCTTCGAAACGATGATTGGAACATCGAAAGATCGGACGGAGGGAGAGATATGGCCGAGGAGCTTGACCCTAGCATGCTTCCGAATTGGCTGAGGGACATGGATGACGGCCCGTCGGTAAGGCCCGGTGCAGACGATGGCGCCCGCTACGGCCTCACATGGTGCGGTAGCTTCACAGTCCACGGCCTCGGATTCCAGGCAATGAATGGGACGACGACCGATTTCGCGATGGCTTGGCCCATCGGCAACGGGGCCTGGCAGGTATTGCAGGACGCCTACGACATCTATGACCCCGCCGCCGGGCAGGACGGCTATATCGAGACCGACGATCTCAACGACATTATGCGCGAGAACGGGTTCCGTTCCCTCAATTCATTTACTGCCGCAGAGGGCGAGGGGTGGCGCGAGAGCCTTACGCGCGCCGTCGCCGCAAGGTGGTGCAGGGAGCGATACTCGGTCCCCCTGACCTTTATCGATGGGCCCTCTTCGCTATCCAGGCTCGTCTCCTGCGCCACCGCGTTCGACCCGTATTCGGACAGGGCACTCGTCGCCACCGCGATCGAGCGGGAGATGGTGCGCCAGGAAAACGCCTACAACATGGCCGCTTACGTCAACGCACGCGAGCTCAAGGGCGCGCAGCTTCGCTCCATCGCGGTCGTTCCAGACAAGTCAGTTGGACATGGAATGGGAACGTTGGCAACAGGAGACCAGCGTCGCCAACAAGACCCGAGAGCAAACGACCGCGGGCACAAGTTCGGGCATCAGCGATAGAAAGGTCAGATTGCAATGTATGAGAGAGTGTGGAGCGGGGAGCTGAATTACCCTGACGAAGCCAAATGGGACCTTGCGCTCGATTTCGATCAGGAAACCGGGCTGTTCCGGTGCAGCGGCTCGTTGAACGGAGGGGCTATCGAGGCCCATGAGTGCGCAGACCCCGTAATCGCCGGGTATATGGAGAAATCGGATGACAAAATAGTACTGGACTCTAGATGGATGCCGCTGATCCCGGCCGCTCCTCTGGAGATGCAGGGCAGATTCACCCCCTTCTCGTCCCCCGACCAGATAGTCTCGGGTACATGGCGTACCCCCAAGGATTGGCCGGAGGCACGAAAGGCGGCGACGGTGGGAGACCTCGAGACCAGGATGCTCTACATCGTGTCGTCCGACGATGAAGTCAAATCCTACCGGATGGCCGTCAGGGAGTGCTCGAGGCTTCTGAACGGTATGTTCGAAGAGCCGTCTAAATGGCCACGGACCGCCATCGACTCGATGTTGGATTACCCACGCGGAACCATGCCCGGAAATGAATTCCATGACGCGGGTCTCGACGGGCACATGCTCCCTCCGGAGTTCTCCGCGGCCGTCATCCGCAAGGGAAGCGCATTGAAGGGCACGCTTCTGGGCTATCGCGACGCCGTGTACGCCCTCTTCGAGAGAGCCACGTCCGAAAGCCTGTTTGTAGAGCCGGACTGGCAGAACAGGTGCTTCGGCGTCATTCCCAGTGTCGATGTGGCGCAGTTCATCCGCGAGCTGTCCGAAGGGGACACCGTGACCCTATCGCTTGCCGCCAACTTCGACTCATTCGGGAAAAGTACCGTGGACCTGGGTGACGTGCAGCTCACCCTGAAGTCAGCCAACTGGTATAGGAACCAGCTCGGAGTCCTAAAGGTCTGGGACAGCTCTTTCAATGGCCAAGCCTTGGGAAAACTCCCCCTCGAGGAGCTTCACGACTATATCGAAAACTGCCTCAATGGCCTTCTCTATGAGAAATGGGAGGGCGTGTTTCTCGATGGGGAATACGGTGTCGACATAGACGACAAGGCGGACAGGGTCCTCATCTCCGCGGAGCTGGTCGGTAAGCATGACAACGTTGGCGAACACGGTATAGCTCACGGGGAGTGCTCATGGAGGACCGTCTCATGGTCTAAAGCCGAGCACGTCTACCACGTCGAGCTGTACCGGGCTCGGAAGCATCTCAATGGGGCCCTCATGGGCACCGAGCAGGGCGAGAGGCAAATGGATGCCACCTTCGTATCGTTCCCATCGGAATACATGCCGGATATGCGCGCTATACCGATGATGATGACGGGCGACTCGGAAACGTTCGTCAACGCCCGCTATGCGTGCGATCCCGACCGCCTGCTCAAGGGACGTTTACACGAGGGCTCCAGAAACAAGACGGTCCCCGGGACCGCCGCGCTTAAAGAGGGCCTGGCGAAACTCGACAAGAATGCAAAGGTAAATCAGTCGCAGAATAATGAAAGTCGTGGTCGGCATGTATGAGAAGGTATGGAGTGGAGATGTTGATGGATACGAGATATCTCTCGATTTCATTGAACATCGCGGTCTGTTCAGATACACCGCGAAAAAGGATGGCGTGCTCATAAACGACCGCCTTTGCGCCGACCCGGTCGACGCCGGCCTCATGGATGCCCCCGGTGTCAAATGGAACAACAAGACGCCGCCACTCCCCGCCTCATCGTTTATCTCCTTCGAGGGCCGCTTCTCGATATTCGGCACGCCCGAGGATATTGTGGGCGGTACCTGGCTCTCTCCCGCCGACTGGCCGCAAGATCGTAAGAGGGTGGCGGTCTACGAGCTGGCCGGGCGCATGAATCGGATCGCGAGCCGTTATTCTATCGACCGCGTACCGGACGAGGCGTACTTGAATTTTGGCCTCATCGACTGCTCGAAGCGCCTGAACGCCATGTTCGGAGGTCCCGAAAAATGGCCGAGGGCCGCATTCGAGCTCCTGCTCACTGCCACCGGGTACAAGGAGCTCGCACTCGGAAAAAGCTTCGCCTACAGCGACCCGTACCTGCTCGCCGACCCGCGCAAGATGCCTAGGCAGGTCATCGAACAGATTCGCAAGGCGGCAACACCTAGTATGCGGCATGAGTTGCTCTCTTATCGAGACGCCGTTGTCAGCCTTTGCAAGGAGTCCCGCATGAAATACGGGGGCAACGCGGATACGTTCACAGTTCTGCCGTTCGTGAACGTCGCCGAGTTCATTGACGAAATCCGGCAGTCCGACAGGATACACGTCGACCTATATGCGGACTTCGATGGTGATGCCGTGCCAAAGGCCAACTTGGGACAGACTGCTATCACCCTCAATGACATAGATGCCGAGAAGATTAGGCTTAATCTGGACAGGGCTAGAGAGAAGCGAAATTACTATTGGTCGATGAGGGGCGAGGATCCCTCATCCAAGCTGAACTTATCATTCTCCACTTTCGAGTTGACTGAGTTGGTCGCGGCCATCAAGTCATGTGCCGACTGGAGCCTGTTCTTCAACCATCAGGTCCACTTCCCTGACCTCGGGTACGACCTCGACGCGTCCGGCGATTCCGATCGCATCCTCCTTGCCTGCGGCATGAGCGAGTGGCGCTCGGACGACGCCCAGGAGTGGATGGCCGTATCGCGCTCGAAATCAGATCGTCTCTACCATATCGAGCGCATCGACGCATGGGATTCCTACGAAGGGCTCGAATTCGAGGTCACGGAATCGTACACCACTAAAATCTACCCGAGCGACCTCATCGACCAGATCGCGGCAGACCATAACGGGTTCAGGGAGACGGATGGCGTCCCACCCTTCATCAACGCACGCTACGCCGCCCAACTGGAGCATCTGCGTGAAGTTTATCCCCTGAAGCATAAGATCCCAGAGAATACGCCTAGCACAGCGGCATTGAGGGACGGGCTCGCCAGGCTCGAGGGGAAGAAGGCTGAGAGGAAAAAGGCGCCCAGCCACGACAAGCGGCCGGGCTACTTCAACTATTGATCGAAAAACCGGGGGAGCCGAACGCGACGCTCCCCCGGTTCCACTTCCCCGCGGGCCACTGCCCGCAGAATCAGCCATCAAAGCCGGTGCCCTTTGAATCCTTTCGTGCCCACATTGGCCGGTGCCCCCTATTTCGAGCTGACGACGCCGTCGGCTTGAGCCAAAGACCACCTGATGTACAGGACGGTATCGCGCTTTGCCGTAATCGAGCCGGTCGGCGCGCTCTGCTGGCTCGCTGAAGTCAGCCAGCACATCGGGACATACCGGCGCCAGGTGCCGTCGGATGTCTTCCGGTAGACGTCTTCGGGTTTTGCCGGGGCGACGCGCTCGCCCCAGTAGACGGCCTTGTGGGCGCGCCCGTCGTCGCCGATGGCCGGCAGCGCGATCCCCCCGAGGGAATGGGACTCACGTCCCTTGCCGTAATCGGGGAGTTCTAGGGCACCAGCAACCTCCGGGGCGCCGTCGCTCGCGGCGGTGCGGTACACGGCCCCCTCCTCGGGATGAAGCGAGCCTTCCGCATATTCGATCCTGACCGTGCAGCGATTGCGGCCGTAAAGGTGGAGTTCCTCGCCTGCCTTGAGCTCCGATCCCCCATAGGGCCTCGTCAGCCCCGTATCGGAAAACCAGCCCGTAAAGCCCGTGCTCTGCTCCTCGCCGAAATGGTCATTCAGGTTGCATCGGGTTTTCAGCGCGGCCGCGGTGGCCTCCGCGCTGGCCGCGTGGTGGCCGGGTTTGGCCGTTTCCGTGAAGACGACCGATTCGTCATCCACTCCGTCGGCGTGATAGACGACCTTTACCCCTGCGATATGGATGGGCCCGGCGCTTACGAATCCATGGAACCGGTGAACGAGCGGTGAGTCATGGTTGGCCCCCTTGCGCAGTTCAGTCGGAAATGCCTGCATGACGACACAGGAGAGATAGCGGTCCTGCATATCGGCGAATTCGTCTTCCGTGATGTTTAGAGTCCCACCGTCACGCGAGAAATCCCGCAATAACACGGCTCCTTCCGGTTTTGGGATCAAATCGACTTGGACGCACCTCAGGTCATTCGATGCGGTGAGGTCGCCTACCCCATCAACTGTCGGCGCATCGAGTCCCGTTCCCGAAACGTAGCCCGCCGTCCAGCCGACGTTCGAGTTGAACGCCCTTACCTCGAGGTCGAAATGCAGCGAGACGTCACCGGTGAGCCAGACCTTGATGGCGCTCCAGCGCAGGGACCTCCCTCCCTCGCCCACTGGCTCCCCGTCGGCCGCGGCATCGCTCCACCCGCCGCCCTTGGCGAGCATGCTGTAGCGGATCGATCCTTGCCATGGCGAGCCCTCGAGGCGAAGCGAGAGCGCCTCTATGCACATCAGCTCGGACATATTCATGCCGACATGGCGGTATGCGGCGCATTCGGGCATGTCGCCGAAGTTCGACAGGTGGCATGTTCCGATAATGGAGGCGCCTGAGCAGCCGTCGGGCACCTCGTCGGTTTCCGATTGGTACCAGCGATAGGAGAAGTGGGTCGGGGCATTGCCCCCGTTGCCCTTTTTGACATCCGACCAGTTCCTGCACGGGCTACATGTGAGAAGCGGGTCCGAGCAGGCCACGGGCTCCACGCGAGTCAGCTCGGGCTTGCCGTCGTTCAGCGTGAGCGAGCCTGTGAACTGCACTTCCTTCACGACCCATGCCGAAGCGCGGTCGCCCGCCACCCCATCCTTGTAGCCGCTATGGAAGAGGTTTAGCTTCGAAGGCTTCGCGACTGTCGCATTCGGCCTGTTCACGCATAGGCCCGAGGCATCGCTTATGATGGCCATCGCGCCGTCGCCGTACAGGGCACCCCCCTCGGAAAACCTCTTCGTTACCCACCATGCGCTGGCCCTCGATTGGACGCCCGCGCTGTTGATTTGAAAGGGCTGGGTGCAGTTGGTATGGCTGAATTCCTTTCCGTCCCATGGCCCGCCCCATGAGGCGTTCACCGCGCGGGACCCATCGGCCACATGCGCCGGTCGCATGGTCGTGAGAAAGCCCGGGACGGGTCCCCAGTCGGATTGATAGGTGTCATCGCGGACTTTGGAGAATTCGGTGAGATACAGCTGGTTGAAATTACCGCCATATGCCTGCTGATAGATATCCGTCGCATCGGTAATCGAGGCGTCACGCACGTCCCAGTTGAGCGTGTCGTCGTCCGCGGCGTGGATGCGGCACACGATGCCCTGGATATCCTCCGTCGTGAGGTAGGTATGCTCCACGGTGGATGATATCCATCCCGTTTGGGAGTGCAGGGCGTCGACGTTCTCGTCATGTGAGACGCCCTCGACGTAGATGTTGAAGATGTTCAGGTCCGCGGCCCACCTATGGGTCACGTCTCTCGATGTCCGCCTGTACCACTTTCCCGTGTCATGGTACTGGTAGTGCTTCCATCCGGTATCGTGTCGGCCGGTGCCGACCCCAAGCTCCTCGTTGGTAAGGTTGCCATCGAAGGTGACGATATTGTTCTCCTGCCCGTCCTCCTTGATTGCGCCGAGGTTGTCATGGTCTGCCGCGAACCATAGGCGGTGGCCCCTGGGGTTGTAGTTGTCGTCCCCGCAGGCGGTCAACGGGTAGAAGGAGAGGTGGAACCACAGCTCGTTCTCGTAGTCGCATTCAACCTGGAGGTTCAGGGCGTAACGAAGGATCTGGACGTAGGTGTAGCGGAAGGCGTACCACTCGGTCCATCCGTTTGCCCAGCCCATGCATTGGTTTATGGGGTTCGACCTGCCCCTACAGCAGTTGATCTTGCCGTTGCGCATCCCATAGGCGTCCCAGGCGCCCTGCCCGATTGCGGCATTCTGTCCCCAATAGTCCCACCCGAGCGCCGTGTCGGCACCGAGCAGGCCGAGTCCTGCCGCAACCGCCAGGGCCGCGAACAGTCCTCGTCTCGTAATGGGGGTATCCCCTAAGGATGAGCCTTCGCTCTTCCCCTCATCGTGCTTGTCGAACCTCATCTACGCACACCTCCCGTCAGGGACATGCGCGGGCTCGGGAAGGAGGCCGCACCTCCGTCCCGAGCCGTCGTTAGTTCTTTGCCGTGGCGACGCCGTCCGACTCCGCATACGCCCACAGGGCGTAGACGGTCGTGTCGCGTTCCATCTTGATTGTCGAGAGAGGCGTCCCCCCCCCGCCCTATCGGGCATGTAGCCCTTGAAGACGAGGCGTCGCCAAGTTCCGTCCTCGCGCTTGGCGAAGACGTCCTCGTAGCCGGCTAGCGTCACGGACTCGCCGCGGTAAAAGGCGGTATGCCCCACGCCGCCATCGCCGATCGCCGGCAGGTCGATCTTATCGAGCCTGTGCCTCTCGGCAAGACCGGTGAAATCGGGCAGCCCGAGCGCACCGTCAACCGCATCTGCGCTATCGCTCGGCTTTCTGCGGTAGACGGTCCCGGCGTCGGGCTCAACCGATCCTTCCGCGTACTCGATGCGCAGCGTGCAGCGGTTGCGCCCGTATAGCTTCAGTGCGCCCTTCCTGGGAATCTCGAGGGAGCCGGCTGGATCGCGCAGGGCGGCGTCCTTGAACCAGCCCGTGAATCCGGTGGCCGCGTCCTCGCCGTAGTGTGCATAGAGGTTGCAGGGTCTTTCCCCGGCAGCCTCCAGCGCGGCCACGATGGGCGCGTATCGATCGCCGGGATGGACATTCTTATCGACATATACGCGATGACCGTCATCGATGCCGTCCGCATAGTACTCGACGCTTGCCGACTCGATGAGGCAGGGCTTGGATATGACGGTGCCGCGATAGCGGTCCGTCCATATGCGATCGGTGTTCCTGGAAGGAAGGCGAAGGGCCAACATGGCGGCTGCGTATAGGCACCCGGAACCGAACTCCTCGGTCACCTCGACGTTCTCCTCGGCGCTGAACTCCCGCACCACCCGCGCGCCCGTCGGCTTGCGGATAAGGTGGACGTTCATGCCCGAGATCTTGGTATCGGAGCTCCCGTCCGGCTCGGGACCGCATGCCGGTGCCGTCTCGAGCGTCAAGGGCTCGTCTTTTGAGTTGTGGACGTACACCGGGTCGCTCCACGCGCAGGTGCCGCCGAGCAGCTTGGTCCTGACCACGAGGTCGTACTCATCTGCAATGTCCCCGGTCAGCCACACCTTAACGCGGCTGATTATCTCGGTATCATAGTCCCCATTTGAGCACACCTTGGACCCGTCGGCGCCCTCATCCCATTCGCCGCCGGTGAAGCGCTGTGCTGCATAGTGAATCGATCCCTTGAATTTCGAATCCTGAAGACGCATCTCGAGGCTGAAGATGGAATGTCCCCCATGGGGCCAACCGATATGGCGGTGCGAGTAGGCCTCGGTCTGCTGGCCTCCCCATGTCGCGACTCGGCAGGATGCCATGATCGCGGTGTCATCGCTTGCGACCGCCTCCTCCGAGTCCGTCATGTACAGACGGAAAATCGGGTAGACGGGCAGTTCGCTCTCGTTTTTTGCCCCCAGGACATATCCCGCCGGCTTGATGCTCTTAGATTCGTCCTTGAACTTGTTGTGCCACCCCAGAATCTTCAGGCTGTCGCCGACCTGGGCCTCGTCTTTGGATAGCCCGACGTCGCCGTGGCAGACGACTTCCTCGAGATCCCATTGGGCGTTGACCTGGGTCGCCCAGAGTCCCGGGCACGCCGGATTGGACACGGCGACGCAGGTGCTGCTGTCGTCCTTGGTAACCCCCCAGGTGTCGAGCCTCTGCCCGTCCGCATCGGAGGTGATGAACCAGCATTTATGGTCCGTCTCGTTCGTGACAGCGGGCTCATGGTGGACCCACCAGGAATTCGTGAGGTTGGTCGATTCTGGGTTACGCCAGATTTTGGCGTAACCCCGCTCCATAGTGGGAGAGGTGTGGCCATAGTTATCCAAGCCTCGATCGAGACCGGGGCCGATCATGTTAGCGATGCAGAAGGTGAAGCATCCCAGCCCATCGGATTTATTCGGCCAGAACATCCAGTTCTGATTGACCCCGTCATAGTCATGGTAGAGGCAGGTCGACCGACCGTTCTCGTAGCGAGCGACGGGGACATTGTTCTCGTAATACCCCTGGACGAGGTCGACCCTCAGGTTCGGTGCGGTGACGGGGATGATCTTGAAGATGCCGCCCATGAGCGACATGTCGTTGTCGATATATATCTTGTCGGTCTGGACGGACATGTCCCTATCCTTCGGGGCATTCTGCGAGGAGACGATGGCCGATGAGGGTCTGACGTTGTTCTTCCAGCAATTGAAGATATCGATATGCGCATAGACGTTGTGGCCGGTTTTTGCCTGCCTGCGTCTCAGGAATGTCGACCATCCGGGACCCTCATAGAACCCGTGGTAGAGCCATCCGTAGGCATCCACATGGCGGTCCTCGCCCTCGGAGCCGTCGTTGATGAGGTTGCCGACGAAGTTGCCGACCGGCACGCCGTCGATATAGCAGGTGCCCTTGTTGTCATCGCCGTCATCGCGTCCCAGCCAATATCCCTTCCAGGGATTGGTCGCGCAGTAGGAGGTGCAGTAGTAGAACGGACGGAAAACGATGTGGTCATAGAGCTCGTCGGACCAATCGCACTCGAATACCATCGCGAAGGCGTAGCCAAGTCGGTGGCTGTAGTCATTGTGGATATTCCAGAGATCCCAGTTGTTCGCATAGCCGAACCAGCGATCGTTGGCGCCGCGGGTCCGATCCGGATGCGTTAGGTCGCCGCTCTCCTTGCTGGGTCCGATATAGCCTGCTCCTGGCCCGAAGTCGACGGCCGCATAGGCGAGCGCATCGCTCGCGCCCATCAGGCCGAGGCCGGCGGCGATGGCGAGAGCCGCGAGGAAACCGCGACGCGAGACCGGCGTGAACAGCCCCGCCTCGGATCCGTCGCCATGGTGCCGTGCGTTATCCACTGCAAGTCGGCTATCGGTTGCAATTTTGGCGGCTGAAGCGGTGGTCGCCTTTCCCCAGGAACTCATCTCAGTACTCCCTCGATTTGACAGCGGATAGACCGCAGCAGGCCAGAACGGCCAAATAGACCCCCGCATGGCACAGATCGAGCCTCAGCACGGCGAGTGCGCAGGCCGCAAGGCCGAACACGGCGGTGAGCGCGTAGAATCGCCAGTCATCGACCTTGCGCGCTATGAGGGCGAAGATGAATATAACCACGGGGATCCAGATGCTCTCGATGGAGCCCCGCGTCAGGTAGAAAAGGGCGGCGCGCCCGCCCATCGTTGGAGCTATGTTGACGATGATGGAATAAGCGGAGAAGGCGCAGGAAGGCAGAAGGGTCGCTGAAGACACCAGCGCCGAGAGGGAGAGCTCCTCCTCATCCGGCCCCATAAGAGAAAGGTTATCTAGCACTCGATATCCTCCAAAGGAACTACGGTTGCCATCAGTTACTCGGGGCCTTGTGGCGACCAGCCCGCCACAAGCCCATGGTTGCTTGCGGGCATTCGGCCCCATCAAAAGCGTAAATCGACAACATGCATAGTGCCGGGTGGTTTGGTGCCATTGGGTGACAGGATCGGTCGTGGGCGACTGCTATCCTGGGGTAAAATGTCGTAAGGAATCGGTGCGTCTATCGGAGTATGCAGAAAAATGTTGAACAAATTATTTAATTTGCTGGCTAGGGCAAATAAAGATAGGAAGCCCGCCGATAGCCCACATGCGAATAGGTCCCTGAGCCCGGAGCTGCAGCGGCATTTTGTCCAAAGCTATATCGATCAGGTCGGGTTCGAGCGCGAGAACTCCATCCCGAACGGCGTGTATGAGACGTCCATCGTCTCTTTCGTGTTCAACCATGAGAGGATCGAGGGCAGCTCTCTCACCGAATGGCAGACAAGGACGATTTTCGAAACCAGAGATACCGTCCTCGCGGACTCTACCACCCCGGGAAATGTCCGCGAAACCGCAAACCATACGAAAATGTTCGATTTCCTTTTCGATTCACTGGACAGGGAGCTCACCCCCGAGCTCATCAAGGAGATCCACCTGCAACTCATGGACGGAGTGATGGACGTACCCGGCCAATGGAAGGTCTTGGGGAACGGAGTGGGAAGCGTCATCACGGCGCGACCGGAGGAGGTTCCCGCGTTGATCGACCGCCTTGTTTACGAATACAACAAGTATCAGCCGTCCCTGGAGAATATCGTTAGGTTCCACGTGCGGTTCGAGACAATCCACCCCTTCCCGGACGGCAACGGCAGGGTCGGAAGGGCAATTGCCTTTAGAGAGTGCCTACGCGCCGGCCTCGTCCCGTTTATCGTGACGGACGTCTCCAAAGATACCTACTACGACGCTCTCGATGAGTTCAGGGCAGGAAAGGCCGCCCCCCTTCTGACTTACGCCGAGGATATGCAGGTAGATTTCGCTTCCACGGTAGCGCCAATCCTCACCGAACGGTCACTTTCGGACAACCTTCTTGGTGAGCTTGGTGTAGAGAGGCCGAATTTCGATGAGGACGCCGGCTTCGTCGGCCCATCCACGAAATCGCTGAAGTCCAATCTTGCCACCGCTAATAAGAACAGAACTACAACCAGTTCTGATAGTAAGACTGTCCGCACTCGTCGGATTTAGCTCCAGGCATTCGTCGGGCCGTTCTTATCGAGCGGCTCTTTGCTATGCGTCGATGAACGCTTGCCGCAGTGTTTACGCTATACAAACGCCTGTATCTCCACCCTGTCATCCCATGCCTTGGTTCCAGAAGAATTCTTCAATCCTGTCGCTCGTCTTAGCAGTCAACAAAGCGGACGGGGACGTCCATGGGCAACGGTTCACGAGTTGTGACCTTGATCGATCCGAATCTAGAATTCAGCACCTTCCGATGTGCGATATCGGCGGGCATACGAAAATAGTCCTCGCTGTCGATATGCACGGTGCAGGTGGGCCACCCGCCGCATGTGACGACAACCAGCTCCCCCACCGCGGTGGCGCTCTCGAGGAATTCGCGGACAGACATCTCGCGGCGCGCTAAATCGGCGCCCATGTTGGGATCGGTTTCAAACATATAATTTCCTCCGGTAACTCGTTGACGAGGGCGCATGCGCGCCATTGTATTCGCGTCGTCAAAAGGCCGACCGGAAATCTGTACTGTTCAGTTTACTACAAGCAGCCTCACCGGATCCGAACTCACCTGAACACTTGTTCCAAGCGCGCAGCGCGGACACCTCTCACGGTAGCGTGAAAACGATAGGTCCAATAAGCACCGCAGGCGCGAACTGTCACCCCGTGGCACCAAATCGGCAGGCATAGCGCCGGTGCCGGCGGTACGTTAGACCATGGGGACGCATACCCATAAACGCAGCCCAAAACCCGCGTCCCCTCTCCGGTAACCGAGAGAATGGAGCAGTCATGCGACCTGGAGGAAAGATGAAGGAGTGCGCCGGCAGGCTCTTCCGCCGCATCGGCGCCCGTCTCAAGAAAGGCGCGGCCATCGGCACCGGTGCGGTGCTCATCGCGAGCCAGGTGCTATCAATCGTGCCGGCTCCGGCTGCCGCTTATGCCGCATCGTCTGAGACGATTACGCGCGGCGAGCGCGTGAACTACGGCGGCTTCTACATGTATAACTCGACGACCTCGGAGGGCACGCCGGCGATCTGCCTCGACCCGGCCAAACGCCATCCGCTGGACGCCTCAATGGCCCAGGCGCAACTTCCGATCGAAAGCGACTGGTCAAAGTGCTATACGGGAGGGGGCGGTGAGCAGACCAAGATAGACCGCCTCGACGGTATGGCGAGGGTCCTCTACTACGGCCCCACAGGCCCGGGTTTCGAGGAGGCGAAGGCAAAGGGCCTTTGGAACTTCAACTGGTACGACGGCACGCCGCTGGACTATAGCAAGATGCTTGCCATCCAGCACATTGCCCTCTCGGCACTCTCGAAGAGCTCCAGTCAGTACGGCATGCAGGGCACGACCGCCGCGTTCCGCAACTGGTGCTATAAGACCATTCTCTATTACAACGGCAATATCAACGCGGGCACGTTCCTTGCAAATCTGGACAAGAATTTGCCGGGACCCGCACCCCAGTCCTTCAAGGACACGATCTACCTGGTCAACTACGGAACCGGCACCCAGTGCCTCATCACCTTCCACAACAAGGGTAAGCTGAAGCTCAAGAAGGCGAGCTCAAACCCCGGCATCTCCGAGAACAACCCGTGCTATTCGCTCGAGGGCGCGACCTACGGCGTCTACTCCGACTCCGGTTGCACCCAGCAGGTGGGAACGCTCACCTGCAACGCCTCCGGCGACTCGAACGTAATCGATATCGCCCCTGGCACCTACTACGTCAAGGAGACCAAGGCCGGCAAGTCCTATGCACTTGATGAGGGGATCCACCAGGTGAACGTGTCGGGCGGCCAGACTGCCACCGTGAGTGTCACCGATGCTCCCCAGAACGACCCCGCCGACATGCTGGTGGCCAAGGTCGATGCCGAGACGGGCAAGGCCTCCCCGCTCGGCGCCGGCACGCTCGAGGGCGCGGAGTTCACCGTCAAGTACTACGACGGCTTCTACACGCAGGAGAACCTGCCCGAGAAGGCCACGAGGACTTGGGTTCTGAAAACGGATGAGAATGGCCGCACTTCTCTTGCGCGCGTTACCCTTGATAAAGACAAATACTTTGTTTCCGGCGATAGCTTCTATACGAGCACAAATGGGAACATTACCCTCCCAATTGGCACCGTAACTGTCCAGGAGACAAAGGCGCCCAGCGGATATCTTCTTTCGGATAATTCTGTTCATATCCAGCAAATTACATCTAATACAACGACAGAGCGTGTAACCACCTTCGTTGAGCCCAGCGAGGACGCCCCCACCGTGCGCGAGCAGGTGAAGCGCGGGGACATCGCATTCAACAAGGTTCACGGTGAGGACATGACCGGACTCGCGAACGTCCCGTTCAAGATCACATCCAAGACCTCCGGCGAGAGCCACGTCGCGATCACCGACGTGAACGGCATCCTCACGACCGAGGCCTCAGCCTGCCTGCACACCCAGAACACCAACGGCAACGACGCCGCCCTTAAAGCCGATGGCAGCATCGATGAGTCGAAGCTCTCCATCGACAACGGCCTGTGGTTCTCCGGCTCCAAGGATGCCCAGACCGCGGCAGACGACTCCAAGGGCGCGCTACCATATGACACCTACACCTTCGAGGAGCTCCGCTGCACAACGAATACCAGCCTCAACCTCGTCAAGTTCGAGGTGACCGTGAGCCGCAACGCCTACACGATCGACCGCGGCACGGTGGACGATAACCCCATCGAGATCGGCACCACCGCCACCGACGGGGCCGACGGGGACCATAAGCTCCTGGCCTCGAACCAGGCCGAGATCATTGATTCCGTCTCCTACAAGGGACTCAAGAAGGGCACCGAGTACGAGCTGCAGGGCATCCTCATGGATGCCGAGACCGGAGAGGCCCTGAAGGGTATAGACGGCAAGGACATCACCGCCACGGCCAAGTTCACCCCCAAGGCTTCCAGCGGCAAGCAGAAGGTCAAGTTCAAGTTCGACGCCACGCTTCTCGGCGGCCACAAGGCCGTCGTCTTCGAGCGCCTCTATCTGGACGGCAAGATCCAGGCCTCGCACGAGGACCCCGAGGACGAGGAGCAGACGGTCGAGTTCCTGCCCGTCGAGATCGGCACCACCGCGACCGATGCTGCAGACGGCGACAAGTCCATCGGCGTCGGCAAGGCCGTGACCGTCGAGGACGAGGTTTCATATAAGAACCTCGCAACGGGCCGCGAGTACACCGTGACCGGCACGTTGATGGATTCGACTACCGGCGAACCCCTGAAAGACGCAGACGGAAACGCCGTGACGGCATCCACGACCTTCGAGCCCGAGGCCAACGAGGGCAAGGTTAAGGTCACGTTCTCGGTTGACACCTCGACCCTTTCCAATAAGAAGCTCGTTGTTTTCGAGAGGCTCGAAGCGGACGGCAACGTCATCGCCAGCCACGAGGACCTGACCGACGAGGGGCAGACCGTCGAGGTCATCCCGCCTGAGATCAAGACGTCGGCAGTAGATGGCGCCGATGGGGATAAGGAAGTCACAGCTGACGGCAAGGCCACCATCGTCGACACCGTTAAGTACGCCGGCCTCGTTCCCGGCACCGAATACGAACTCCAGGGCACCCTCATGGACTCCGAGACCGGCGAGGCGCTGAAAGGCGCGGACGGCAAGGATATCACCGCCTCTGCCAAGTTCACACCGCAGGCGAAGGACGGGACACAGGATGTGACCTTTACCTTCGATGCGAGTGCGCTGGGCGGCGCGAAGACCGTAGTTTTCGAGAAACTGTTCGTCGACGGTACCCTCATCGGCTCGCACGAGGACCCGACTGACCAGGACCAGACGGTCGAGATTTCTCCAAGTCTCAAGACCACTGCGGCCACAATCCAGGGCAGCAAGGTGGTGAAGCCCGAGGACGAGGTCGCAATCGTCGACACCGTCCACCTCAAGGGGCTGCGTCCTGGCCAGAGCTACACCCTCACGGCCTCTATCAACAAGAAGGCCGACGGCACGCAGCTCACACTCACGGACGTGAAGGACGCCTCGACCCTTGCCGGCAACGGCATCCAGAAGGGATCCGATACCGACGCCTCCGGAACGGACCTCTCCAAGGCACTCGTCGACGTCACTGGAACGGGCTCCTTCGTCAACATTCCCGAGGGAGCCAAGCTCACCAAGAACGATGACGGGACCTACACGCTCACCGTGCCGGGAGCGACGAAAGATGCGGCCGACATCGTGACGAAGCTGAGCGGCGGCCAGGTGAAGCTCGTCACCACCGGTAAGGACGACAAGGCAGAGGGCGACAATAACGCGACCGAAACCGAATCGACCGGTAAGGGCTCCACGCTGGGCACCTACGAGATCATCGCCAACGGACAGGTGCGGTTCACCCCCACCGTCTCGGACCTTGACGTGGACGTCCCCATGGTGTTCAAGGCCTCGGATGCTGCGGGTCAGCAGGCGGTCGTGTTCGAAAGCCTGCAGCGCGATGCGGACGGCAAGGAAATCTCCAAGGAAACCGACCTTGAGGACACCGACCAGACCATCGATATCGAGAACACCCCCGAGGGCAAGACCCTCGAGCAGACCGGCAACTGGGTCCTCTACGCGGCAATTGCCGCCGGAATCGCGGCCTGTATCGCCGGAATCTTCCTGATCTTCCGCAAGCGCAAGATCTAACGCATATCCGCGATAAAGCAGAGGGGCCCCGCTCATCCGAGCAGGGCCCCTCTTTCATGACAGAGATTATCGAATCTTTTATCTTCTTGAGTCACAGTGAACCAAAAGGATATTTCATCCTAACCGAACGAGGTGCCCATGAGGAGCCGCGATAGCCCACCCGAAATCGACTCATTGCCCGACCTCATCCGGGCTGATTCCCATTTCCGCAAGGATATCATCAGGGATCTTCAGGGGGTCATCCCCGGAATCGTCCTCGGCCAATCCGTATTCCTGCGCCTCGGCCTGACGCATAGCCATTCGTACACTCTCAGAATAGTGGTGTTCGCGATGAGAGAGGGACTGTGAGTTGGTCGGCGATTCATCCGATTCCACACCCTGGCAATATCCGCTGCCCAACGCCTTCGGGACGGAAAGAGCGCATTCGAAAGGCACCTTGTCCACCCATGCCGATTCATCAGCCGATATTTTCGGCGAGGCCTGAGCCATATACATCACCTCGTGTTAGAGAGCTTCGGATACCAAAGAACCATTTCCCGTTAAATCAGATGCGAAACGGGCGAACTGGAAGAGGAAGGCCTATGTCAGGCCGATAAGATATGGCAGGATATTGCGAGCCAGACGCAGGCACGCACCGAGCAGTACGAAGATCCCGGCAGCCCTATAAAGGTGCGTCCTCTTCCCGAGGTACCCCGGCCGGATTATCAGGAGCACTGCGAAGTAAAATCGGCCGAAGAGCGATAACGCATGGAGCAATTTCAGACCCGGTTCCAAAAAGCCAGCCTATCTATCCGCTTCGGGCCTATTTTGTTGCACCGCAACCGGGGCAGCGGTAGCCGGTAAGCACCTGTTTGGTTCCAGTTTGCACCTGATATTGTTCCTCATGCGTAACGGCGTCATGGTGAATAGTTACTTGTGGTGTGTAAATAGAGTAAGAGCACCCGGTACTATCCTGATGGTTAATAGCATCTGCGAGAGAAGTCGTTACATAGCCATCAGAGAATCTAAATTCATCATAGTTTGCATTAACGGTCTCATCCCATGCGTCTTGGTCTACAACAGTTCGAGTGCGAGTCTCGTATACGGGGTCGTTGCGGTACTGCGCCTGCCACGTATGCTCATGGGATGGCTTGCTGGAGGAGCCGGAAGAGGGCTTGGAGTCGGATTTTGATGGTGCGGAGCCGGAGCCCGTGGACGGCTTTGCCGTATCGGTCTTCTTGTCCTCGGCCTTCACGGCGCTATCGGTCGCGGAGTCCTTCTTCTCCTCGACCTTCTCCTTGTCGGCGGCAGGTGCCTTGGAGGCGTTGTCCGTGACCTTGTTCACCACGTCCTTGCCGGCATCCCCCTTGAGGGTGCCGTCGCCCTTGGAGACCGCCTCGTTCACCTTGTCGAGCACCTTGTCGATGTCGTCCTGGGTCACGTTCTCGGCGGGCTTCGTCTCGCCGGTGAACTCGGTGGAGCCGGAGTCCTTCGAGGCGCCGGAAACGGCCTGCTCGCCACCGCCGGCGGGCGTGGTGATTGAGCCGTCCTGGTTGATGATGGGGATCGCTGTGATCTCCCAGGTACCCTCGGTCAGCTGGACGCTGTCCCTGCCCTTGATGGCGTCGGATGCGGAGGTGGCATGGTAGAACTCGACGCCTTTATCGGCGCCGTCGGTGCAGACGTAACGGGTGATGAGGGGCGAGGAATCGGCAGTAACGCCCTCGGCCTCGATCTTGACGGTCCAATCCACCGCGGTCTCGGTCTTCTCTGAGACCTGCTTCTTGCCGCTGTCGCCATCGGCCTCGATCTTGGTGATCTCGGACTTTGGGGCGAAGGCGCCGGTCGCCCATGCACCGCCGAGTCCGAGTCCCGCGACAACGAGAGCGACGGTCGCGCCAATGGCGACCTTGCGTTTCAGGGGCATCTTGCCGCTGCCGCCTCCATCGGGAATTAAGTTCAGGTCCTGGCCCTGGTCGTCTTGATTGTTAAAGTTATTCTCATCCATGATGTTGCCTTTCTCTAATCCCCTATCGGATTCTATTCTATCGTTCGGACATGATGATCTCGGCCACGCGGTCGACCCGGACGCCGCCGGCGGTCATCTCCAGCATGGTCAGTATGCGGGCCTTCTGCACGGGACCCAGGGAGCGAATTGTCTTCGTCTCGGAAAGGCCCAATGCGCGAAGGAGCGCTCTTGCCCCCGCCGACCCCACACCGGGGCAACTTTTAAGGAACGCGAACAGCCTGATTTTGGACGCGACGTTCCCCTCATCGTTGAGGACATCGGCGGGACTGATCTCCCCCGCCTTGAGGCGCCGTTTGAGGGTTGCACGCTCCCGGCGCACTTCGACAGAGCGTTCTCGGCCCTGGTCCGATATTTGCTTTGTGTAGCGGAATGATTCGTTCGGCATGGCACCGTCTCCTTAAATCCCTATCTCGGACTGATGGGCGCCTTTCATAGCGGCGCATTGACGGTGTTTGTCACCTTAAACCACTTATACCCCATGACGGGCGCAAAAACAAGAAACTAAGCCCTTCTTCCGGTAAGGGCATCTCTTTTACGGCCGTTGTAGGGCATTTGGATGCGCTTGTCCTGGTGCGGAACCGCATACTCATTCTGAACACCTATTTGAGACCGACCCCATGCCGAATGGGTATAATGAGCGTGCTACGGTGTAGTACGTTGATTGGAGTAGCTATGGCCATGAGTGCGACCGCCATCAGGTTCGACGAGTGTGAGAAGGACTGGATCCAGTCCTATGCGAGCGTTCTGGGCATTTCCTTTTCCGAATTCGTAAGGAGTGCCGCCCTCGAAAAAGTTGAGGAGGCTGCCGACATCAAGGCGTACAACGAGGCGCTGATGGAGGACGATGGCACCCGCTACTCGATGGATGACGTCATGCGTATGGCAATGGAGGCGGAGTGAGCTTCAGCGTCGAGTGGTCAAAGGCAGCGTCCAAGCAACTCCTAAACATCCCTAAGAAGCAGCGGCTCATCATCCTGTACTGGGTTCAAGAACACCTTGAGGGATGCGAGGATCCGCGTCGCGCACCGAACGGAAAACAGCTTCAGGGCACCGATTCCGGTTGGCGCTGGCGCGTCGGTGTCTACCGCATCCTGGCTAGGATCGAGGACGGGAAAGCCGTCATCGAGGTCGTGAGGGTCGGTCACCGCCAGGGCGTCTACAAGAACATGCCGCGACTGTAAACCAGAAGAAGTTCGTTAGAACCAGCTTGTCGCGATGGCCGTGGGAGAATCTAGCCAACGTCTAACTCGTCTTTAACTGTGGCGGCCAAGTCGCAACCGCCTTCGATGACGTTGCGCCGAAAGCGTCTCTTCTACGGCCGTTGTAAGGCATTTGGGGT
>CATYHY010000007.1 GCA_958407085.1 uncultured Collinsella sp.
CCTTTTTGTTTGGCACCCGCACCGGTTTTGCCATCCTTTTCGCCGGCGGCATCCTACTGTTTGCGATTCTTGCCTTTGTAATGGAGAAGCGCACCCATAAGATGTATGTCGACCGCGGACCCAAATCCGAGGACGATCAAGACGGCTTCTGGGACTAACCTGCCAGAAAGGGACAGGTTTATTTTGGTCGGTTTTATCTGGGCAAACGCAATCGCCCCGCAACTGGAATTGAGCCAGTTGCGGGGCGCTTTTTGCTATAGAGATAAAGCCGCAGGAAAAACCTGCCAAAATAAACCTGTCCCTAAATGGCGGGTTTTACTGGAGGGTGGCGTCGATGGCCTTGACCAGGGCGCTGCGCATGCCGGCGTCCTCAAGCGCGACGACGCCCTTGATGGTGGCACCGCCGGGCGAGCATACGGCATCCTTCATCGCCGCAGGATGCTGACCAGTCGCAAGCTGCAGCTTTGCCGTGCCCAGCACCATCTGGCTCACAATGCGATAGGCATCGGCGCGCGGAATGCCGTGCTTGACGGCCGCGTCGCCGAGGGCCTCAATCGCCATGGCAACAAATGCCGGGGCGCAACCGCCCACGGTGCCGCCCACAAACAGCAGGCTCGTGTCGAGCTCGACGACGGTGCCAAGCTTACCGAGCAGGTCGAGCACCACGGCACGCTGCTCGTCGTTGAGTGTAGAGGACTTCTCGCAGGCGATGACGCCTTCGCCCACCGAAACCGGTGTGTTGGGCACCGTCGAGATGTGCGCGACACCCGGCAGGACCTGTTCCCACTTGGCACTATCCCAAGTCCAGGCGACCGAAAGGACAACCTTGTCAGCAAGGGTGTCTTTGAGCGGAGCGAAGACCTTCTCGATCATGTATGGCTTGACCGCAGCAACCACGATATCGGATGCGGCGACAACCTCCGCCGCATCACGACAGGCAACCATCCCACGCGCCTCACAGCGCTCAACCAAGGCGTCGTAGTGGCCCGCGCAGGCGCACATATCGCTCGCAGCCACACCGGCGGCGATCCAGCCATCGGCCATAGCGCTCGCCATATTGCCAAAGCCGACAAATCCAATCTTCATATCTCATAGTCCTTTCAGACACGTTCTTCAAAACGAAGGCTATTGTCCCACGGCATTGTTTCGTATTGCCGACCTATTTGTGATACGGCTCGCCACGGCTGATCTTGCAGGCGCGGTAGATTTGCTCCAGCAGCACCACGCGCGCCAAGTTATGCGGCAAGGTAATGCGTCCAAAGCTGAGCATCTCGTCGGCTCGTGCGCGCACATCATCGCTCACGCCGTCCGATCCGCCAATCACAAAGGCGATGTCGCTGTTACCACGCAGCATAAGATCATCGAGCCGCGCCGAAAGCTCCTCGCTTGAGCGCTCTTTGCCCTCAATGGCCAGCAAGATCACATGCGCTCGAGGCGGCAGGGTTGCAAGAATCGCCGCCCCCTCCTTGTCGCGCGCGGCATCCACGCCGCCCGCCTTAGCCGGGTCGATATCGGCCACCTCGCGGATATCCACCTTGGCATAGGCACCTAGGCGCTTGGTGTACTCAGCGCAGGCATCCTTCCAAAAACGCTCTTTGAGCTTACCGACGCATACAACGGTGTATTTCACGCGCGTCTACTCCTTCGAATCGTTTTGAACTTTGCCGGCAGTCAGCATCTGCTCGAACATCGAGGCCGACTGCGAGAAATCGCTCGGCAGCACGACCGTCGAGGTTTTACCCGTACGAGCGAACTCCGTCATCATCTCGGACCACTGCGTAAACATGAACAGCTGGTTGGCCTCGTCGTTGCCGACACCCGTCTCCTGGATGATCTCGAGCGAATCCTTGATGCCCAGCGCGATGGCCTTGCGCTGGTTAGCGATGCCTTCGCCCGCCTTTTCCATCGCCTCGGCCTCGGCGGTCGCCTCGGTGACGCGCTTGATGCGGTCGGCCTCGGCGAGCTCCTGCGCAGCAGCGCGCTTGCGCTGGGCGGCATTGATGTCGTTCATGGAGTTCTCGACCTCGGTCGGCAGCGCGATCTTGGTGATGAGCGTCGATACGAGAGTGAACCCGTAGGCAGCCATCTGCTCGGACACAGTGGCGTTGACGTCCTTGGCGATGTCATCCTTCTTGGCAAAGACCTCATCGAGCGTGTAGACAGGGATAGAAGAGCGTAGGGCATCGGTGATGAAATCGCGCATCTGGTCGACGGGCTCCTGCAGCATGTAGTAGCTCTTGTAGATACCCGAATCTGCCGGGCCGGCGCCCATGTCATAGCTCACGTGGTACTGAGCAGAGACCTCAAGGCCGATGGTCACGTTGTCCTGGGTCTTAACGTCGATGCCAAAACCGTTTTTCATGGTGCGCAGGCTCACCGTGGCGGCCTTGCGGTCGATCACGGGCACCTTCATGTGGAAGCCCGCGTTGACGATGCGGTTAAACTTGCCCAGACGCTCGATGATCACGGCATGCTGTTGTTCAACGACATAGCAGGCGTTAGGAAGCAGTAGCAGCAAAATGATGATGGGAAGCAGAAGGCTCGTAAGGGCGGCAATGATACCGGACAACAGCATGGTCTCTCCTCTGATAGGCACACGTTGGCACTAGGATACCCGCACGAAGCAGCCACGTGACACCAACAGGAGGCCCATAACAAAAAAGCTCCCATTGCTGGGAGCTCTTTCAATCAATGGTGCGGGCGAAAGGACGTCCGCGTATCCGCTTCGCGGATCCGCACCGGCTTCGCCCGCCTGCCGGCGTCCTCGCCAGCTCGCTAAAAACGCTCCGCGTTTTCTTTACGCTCGCTCCTTCACAGGTTCAAGTCCCTGCGATGGGCCCATAAGACGATATGAGAAAGCCATTGGGGCCGCCTCCCCCGCGGCGCAGCTTCTTTCCGCGGGCTCGGGGTGCCACAATGGGCTTTGAGTATCGGCCCGTGCGGTAGCCCTTACCGCACCTGCGGGGAGGAGGCTTCCCATGCCCCATGTTACCTCCATCGGCCTGGACGTCCACGCGCGATCGGTCGCCGCCGCGGCGTTCAACCCCTTCACCGGCGAGGTGGTTCGCCGCAGCTTCGGCACCGACGCCTCCGAGATCGCGGAGTGGGCCCTCGGCTTCGAGGACCCGAGGGCGTGCTACGAGAGCGGCCCCACCGGGTTCCACATGGCGCGCGAGCTGCGCGCGCTCGGCCTCGACTGCGCCGTGGCCGCCGTCTCCAAGATGCAGAGGCCGGCGGCGGACGCCCGGCGCAAGAACGACCGGCGCGACGCCGAGTTCATCGCCCGCATGCTCGCCACCCACAACATCGTGGAGGTCCCGCTGTCCGATGCGGCCGTCGAGGCCGCCCGGGACCTCGACCGCGCTCTCGACGACGCCACGGCGGAGTACCGCCGCGCCAGGCAGCGCCTCAACATGTTCCTGATCAGGCTGGGCCACGTCTGGGACGAGCGCAACGCCGACGGGACGAGGAAGGGATCCTGGACGCGCGCCCACTGGAGGTGGATATCCGGGATCAGGCTCGAGGGGCCCCAGCGCGACGTGCTCGAGTACTACGTCACGGCCGCGAGGTGCGCGGAGTCGGACAGGCGGCAGCTCGAGAGGAGGGTCGTTGCGCTGGCGGGCACCGACCGCTGGCGGGCGACGGTGGAGGCGCTGTCCTGCATCAAGGGGGTCGACACCCTGACGGCCTTCAGGCTCGCGGCGGAGGCCGGGTCCTTCAGCAGGTTCCGCTCGGCGCCGGCCTTCGCGAGCTGGTGCGGACTGACCCCGTCGGAGCACTCGAGCGGCGAGTCCGAGCGGCGCGGCGGGATAACCAAGGCCGGCAACGCGCTCGCGCGCACGGCGCTCATAGAGTCCGCATGGCACTACTCCACGTGCTCCCCGAGGCCAAAGGCCCCAGCCCCCGGCACCGACGTGCCCCCGGCGATACGCTCGAGGGCGGACGACTGCACCGCCAGGCTCCACCGCCGCCGCGAGGCGCTGGCCGCGGCGGGCAAGAGCGCGTGCAAGGCCAACGCCGCCGTGGCGCGCGAGCTCGCCTGCTGG
Source organism: uncultured Collinsella sp. (assembly GCA_958407085.1). Lineage (GTDB taxonomy): Bacteria > Actinomycetota > Coriobacteriia > Coriobacteriales > Coriobacteriaceae > Collinsella. The sequence continues at coordinate 4,047 of CATYHY010000007.1, forward strand.
GTCTGGGAGATCGGGTGCAGGTCTGAGGGGACCGTCCTCTAGCGGCCGGCTACAACCGACTCCCGCCGGGAGGGCCCGCGCCTCGACGCATCGCCGGCGCGAGTTCACGACCTTTTTGATGGGCAGCCCCCGGGCCGCGCCCGACAAAAGACTGGATTCGTACGATAGCGCCGGACGGAGAATCGAAATGCGGTGGGGTGCGCGGACATACCGGGCTGACCGCCGGAAGCGCACCCGCAAGAGCCCGCGGATATTAGCTTGCCAGGCAAGCGTCGACTAAGCCATGCAGCGTGCGCGGGCTCTCCCGACGGGAAACGAAAAAGCCCGGTTTCAAACCGGGCTCGAACGAACATGCCTATTGACAATGGCTTTCTCATATTACAAAAAAGCCCCCATTGCTGGGAGCTCTTTCATTTAATGGTGCGGGCGAAAGGACTTGAACCTTCATGGGGTTGCCCCCATACGGACCTGAACCGTACGCGTCTGCCAATTCCGCCACGCCCGCGTGCAGGAATTAGAATAACGGAGCGCCATCGCGAACGCAAGAACTATTTTTGAAAAAGTTTGCGAGCATTTTCCCAGGCGGCCTGCGCAATCGCTTCAGGATCCTCACCGGTACGATCGACACGGTCATTGACTAGCGTGTTTGCCGTGATGGAAATCATTGCCGGCTCGCACTCAAGACCGCGAATCGGCTCCGGCGCCATATACGGGCAATCCGTCTCGAACAAAATGCGATCGAGCGGGGTCGCCGCAAATGCCTCGCGCACGTCGTCGTTGCGCTTAAAGGTGGCCGCGCCGCCATAGGCGATATAGCAGCCCAAACCCACAAAGCGCTCCATTGTGGCTCGATCCTCGCCAAAGCAGTGCAGCACGCAACCGGCCTGAGGCACACCCACCTCGCGCAGCGCGTTGTACGCATCAACGTGCGAGGTGCGCTCCCCATCCGAGTCCTCGTGCCGCAGGTGCAGCTCCACCGGCACATTGCGGCGCACGGCAACTTCGAGCTGACGTGCCATACAGTCGATCTGCACGTCGTGGGGCGCCGGCGCAATATCGTCGTCGAAATCCATGTGGTAGTCCAGACCGATCTCGCCGATACCGGCGCACAAAGGGTCATCGAGTGCGGCAACAACCTGCGCGTGAATGTCGTCGGTATAATCCGGCGCGCCATAGGGGTGAACGCCAGCGAGATACTTGATCTGCGGAATATCCCGCATCGGCAGAATTTCGCGCACGAGCCAGTCGCTATAGTCCGTCACGCTGCGTTTGTCAGCGATGGGGTCGAACATCGTCACCAACAGGTCGACGCCCGCAGCCTTGGCGCGCAGGAGCGTCTCGGGCACATCCTTGCCCCAGAACGAAAGCAGATGCGCATGTGTGTCGGCAAGCGGTGCCAAGGGCACGGGACAAGCAACCGTCTTCTTTTTCTTGGTAAACGTCACGCGTTCGGCATTAGGCGTCATGAATTAGCTCCTGGGCCAGACGGACAAAGTCGGCAACATCAAGCGTCTCGGCGCGCGTGGTGGGTGCGATACCGCAAGCCTCAAAGGCGGCATCGAGCACGTCCTTGGCAAAGCCGTTGGCGCTCATGGAATTGCGAATGGTCTTGCGACGCTGAGCAAAAGCAGCGTCAATCACACGGGCCACAAATTCGCGATCGAGTCCTTCGGGCACCACGCCGTCAACACGGTCGATACGCACGACGGCCGAGTCCACGTGCGGCGCCGGCATAAAGCAACGTGGCGGCACCTCAAAGCGACCCGTCACCTGTGCATACAGGCCGAGCTTTGCCGTATAGCCGCCATAAGTCTTGTTACCCGGCACTGCGGCAATGCGATCGGCAACCTCCTTTTGAACCATGACGACGGCGCGCTTGAGCGCAGGCATCGTCTGGAAGAACTGCAGGATGATTGTCGCCGCCACGTTATAGGGCAGGTTCGCGACAAATACCGTCGGCTCACCGCCCGCAGCCTGCTCAATCTGTTCCGGCGTCACCCTGAGCGCGTCGCCCATGATAAAGCGGAAGTTGGCGTAGTCGGCGGCGTGGGCATCGAGCACCGGCTCGAGCTCGGGATCGGCCTCGATCGACGTGACGCACGCCGCCTCCTGCAGCAGCGCAAGCGTGAGCGTACCAACGCCCGGGCCAACCTCGAGCACACGTTCATCGCCCGCAAGCTCGGAAAGCTCGCAAATGCGCTCAATTACATGGTTGTCGATCAAGAAGTTCTGCCCCAGGCGATGCTTGGTCGCAAGGCCAAACTCCTCCAGCAGTTCCCTGGTGGCCGTGGGGTTTGCAAAAGGCGAAGTTGTCATAGTTGCCTCCTTAGCATGGTGGCGGCGTCTTGAAACAAAAGGGCATGGACCGTTGCGGCCATGCCCTTACATCTAAACAGCAAATTGCCGATATGGCGCGCGGCGTCTTAGCCCAGACGCGGGAACAGCGGCTCGCCCTTCTCGACGGGCTGACCACCGGCAAGCAGGCCCCAAGCGCAAATGCCCTTGAGGTCGTCGCTCGTGGCCTCGTCCTCGCAGGACAGGCGGCGCAGGGCCTCGGCAGAGGTCTGGGGCATGAGCGGCATCAGCAGGTGAGCGGCAATGCGGATGGCCTCGAGCAGGTTGTAGATCACAAATGCCAGCTCGTCAGCCTTGGCCTCGTCCTTGGCAAGCGCCCAGGGCTCAGAGTCCTCGATGTAGTGGTTGGCGGCGTGGATGAGCTCCATGACCTCGTCCTTAGCTCCACCGTAATCGAGCACGTCCATCTTGGCCATGTAGCGCTCGACCAGGCCATCGGCGATCTTTGCCAGCGGGTTGTCGAACGCATCGAACGACGCGGGCTTGGCGGGCGCGCAACCGTCAAAGTACTTGCCGCTCATGTTGAGCGAACGCGAGATCAGGTTGCCCCAGCTGTTGGCCAGGTCGGCGTTGTAGACCTGCTCCATGCGATCGAAGCTGATGGCACCGTCGGTACCGGGGACGACGTCGGTCATAAAGTAGTAGCGATAGCCCTCGACGCCCAACATGTCGATAACGTCCTGCGGAGCGATGGCATTGCCGCGGCTCTTGGACATCTTCTCGGCCTTGCCGGTCTCGGCATTGCGCACGGTCAGGAAGCCGTGGGCAAAGACATGCTCGGGCAGAGCCTCGCCGATGGCCATGAGCATGGCGGGCCAAATGACGCAGTGGAAGCGGATGATGTCCTTACCCACGATGTGGAACTGCGCGGGCCAGCGATAGGCCAGCTCGGCACGGGCCTCGTCGGTGTCGACACCGTAGCCGACGGCCGTCATATAGTTGAGCAGCGCATCGAACCACACGTAGGTCACGTGACCCTCGTCAAACGGGACCTGAATGCCCCAGTCAAAGCTCGTGCGGCTCACGGAAAGGTCGTTAAGGCCGCCCTCGACAAAGCTGCGCACCTCGTTCATGCGGAACGCAGGCTCGACAAAGTCGGGGTGCTCGTCATAGAGCTTGAGCAGCTTGTCCTGGAAAGCGGAAAGCTTAAAGAAGTAGGACTCCTCCTGCACGCGCTCAAGCGGACGGTGGCAGTCGGGGCACAGGTGCTGGCCGACGCTGCCGTACTCCTCGTCGCCCTTCTGGACCTGCGTATCGGTGAAGTAGGTCTCGTCAGGCACGCAATACCAGCCGTCGTAGCTGCCCTTATACAGGTAACCGGACTCCTTCATGCGCTCCCACAGGTACTGCACGGCATGATGCTGGCGCGGCTCGGTGGTGCGGATGAAGTCATCATTGGAAATCTCGAGCTTGCTCCAAAGCTCCTTGAAGTGCGGAGCCTGGCTATCGGTCCACTCCTGCGGCGTCATGTTGTGCTTGGCTGCGGCCTCGGCGACCTTCTCGCCATGCTCGTCCATGCCGGTCAGGAACTTGACGTTATAGCCAGCGGAACGGCGATAGCGAGCCTGAACGTCGGCGATGATGGTGGAATAAGCCGTGCCCAGGTGCGGATCGGCGTTGACGTAGTAGATGGGCGTCGTGATAAAGAACGAAGGCTTGCTTTGATCCATGGGGTTTGTCCTCCAGAAAAACGTTGCATACAGGGGATGATTCTAGCGCAAGGGCTGGATATCCTCCATCTATTGCATATCGAGCACCATGGCATAGACATCGCGCTTGCGGCGCGAATACTTCTGAGACAGGCGCTTGGCCACCGCAGACGCGGGCTCCCCCTCCTCGAGCGCGGCGCGGATATCCTCGCGCAGGGCCTCGTCGGGATCCGCTGCCGCGGCGCCAACCGGCACGATACCGGCCTCCTCACCCTCGCTCGGCGGCGCGATGACCAGCGCAATCTCGCCCTTTACCTCGCCGCGAGCACGCAGCTCCTCGGCAAGCTGGGCAGCGGGCCCGCGCAAGACCTCCTCGTGCAGCTTGGTGAGTTCGCGGCAGACGGCAACCTCACGTTGGGGAAAGACCTCCGCCACGGCCTCGAGCGTTGCCACGATGCGATGTGGAGACTCGTAGAAGATGAGTGCGCCGGGCACCACGGCAAGGCACTGCAAACGGCGCACGCGGTCGCCGTGCTTTCGGCCCAAAAAGCCCTCAAAGAAAAAATGCTCGCAGGGGATGCCGGACGAAACGAGCGCCGTGACGCAAGCAGAGGGCCCGGGAATAACTTCGACGGGCACATCGGCCTCACGCGCCGCCTCGACCAGCGCCTGGCCGGGATCGGACACGCTCGGCATGCCGGCGTCCGAGGCAAAAGCGAGGGTCTCCCCCGCCAGCAGACGGTCGACCAGGCCGGCGGCGCGGCTGGCGATCACATTCTCGTCGCAACGGACAAGCGGCTTGGAAATGCCCAGGTGCATCAGCAGCTTTGACGTCACACGCGTGTCTTCGCAGCAGATGGCATCGGCGGCGGCAAACGCCTCGCCAACGCGCGGGGACAGGTCGCCCAGGTTGCCGATGGGCGTGCCGACCACATAGAGTTTGCCCGTATGGGCGCTGTTTTGCGTCATATCAACCTATTCAATCATGCCGCGCTCGAGCGTACCGAGCGCCGCGCGGGCGTCCCATGCTGCAATGCGCTTCTCGGTCTTCCACGTTTGGAAGAACCAACCGGCAGCCGGCGCAAACGAAGCCAGCTGATTGGCGATAAACACGCGCTCGTAGGCATTGCGGCCTTCGGGCGTAACCGACGAGTTGGCAAAGATCGCCGCGCCCGACCATTCGCCCACCAGCACGGGGAACCCAGTCGAAATCGCTTCTTTAAGCTCGCGCTTGTTACGGGAAATCGCCGTCGTCAGCCCGCGGGGGCTCGTGATATCGAGCGCATACTCGTCGCGGTAATGGTACAGGTGAAGGTCCATGTAGACGTTCTTGTACTTGGCACCGCGCATAAAGTGCTTCCACTCGCCGGGGTGTCCCGAAGAGGAAAAGACGACGATCTTATCCTCGGGCATATACGAACGGACGAGCTCGTAGGCATCGCGATAGAAATTGCGCAGGTAGTGAGCCGGAATGCCACCCGTCATGGTGAAAAGGCTCTTGCGGACACTCATCTGCGGCGTATCCAGCAGCTCAATACCCAGCAGGCTCTCGGCCTCGCCGTAGCGATCGGCCAAGCGCTCGAGCACGTCGAGTGCGACATGACGACCGTTGGTGGACGAATGCCACTCGGCGACAGCCTCCGGCGTGGTGGGCGAATCGTTGGAATCGCCCTGGCCACCGGGCACAGTTGCCAGATCAAGCAACACGCGGATGTCGTACTTGGCAGCCCACTCAATTGCACGGTCGATGTAGTCGACAACCGAGATGTAGGACGCATCGGACTCCTGCGAGCCAAAGGCATACCAGGGTACCGGCAGACGCACGGCGTTGAGGCCGATCTGCGCCATGCGACGGAAATCATCCTCGCTCACAAACGTCTCGTAATGACGGCGCATGCGCTCGTTATAGGCGGCGGTGCCCATGGCCTCCTGCAGCTCGGCCGCGTTGGATGCACCAGTCGCCGCGTATAGCGACGGGGTAACCCAAGGCTCGGGAATGAACCAGCCAGAGAGATTAACGCCGAGTATCCTCTCCATCACTGCCCCCTTCGGATCGTGCAGGCCGAGCCTGCATCGTATTGCATAGGAAAAGTATCGTTTTGAGTATACCCGCGCGTGCGGACAGACGACCGAACGGTCTGTAAAGTGGCGCAAAAGCGGGAGGAATGTCTGAGCGGGCGGGCCCGAGATGTGCACGCACGTCGGAAGTAAGCGCCGGAAAGCGCATCCCGTTTTTCGCAAAAGACTGGGATGCATTTTCCGTTCGAGGCCTCAACCGGAAAATGCATCCCGTTCTGAGCGCGGGATCTGGGACGCAGTTTCCGCCAAAGACCGCAAAAGGAAAGCACATCCCATTCTGACGCCGGATTCCGGGTCGCGCTTTCCCAAGCGGCCTCAAAGCGGAAAACGCATCCCACTCTGAAGCCAAATTCCGGGACGCAATTTCCGCAGAGCCCTCAATAAAAGAAAAGGACCCCTTTGCAGAGGTCCTAGTCAATTCAAGGTGGCGGGGAAGGGAATCGAACCCCTGACACGAGGATTTTCAGTCCTCTGCTCTACCAACTGAGCTACCCAGCCATTTGAGGTGTGCCTTGTTTCAAGGCTTGATTAGTATAACCAAGGACGCGTTCCGGTCAACCGAGAATTTTAAAAAAGTTTTTGAGCACAGCCTCGGTTCTATAAATCGGCACGTCAGAGGCATCAGCCGGCAGCAAGAAGTTTTTCGCTCAGTCCCTTAAGCCGGCACGCGTTGGAGAGCAGGGGTCGAAACAATGATTGAAGGGCGCTCTAGTACGGCCCAGGCGCCGGGACAGGAGCACATACGCCAGGGACGTACGTTTTCGTAGCATACGAGGACATAGCCGCGCGCATCGATAAAGGCGATATCGATGGGATAAGCCATAAAACACGTGTGGACCGAGGAACAGTGCGGAAACGCCATGACAAGCGGCAGGCCGTTGGCGGCAACCGGACGCCGTCCCAGCATGCCGCGCAGGCGCACGGCAAACGACTCCGCCACCACAAACTCGGCCGGCGTCCAACCCAGCCTGTTGAGTGCCCGCGCGTAGGCGATGTAAGACGAGACCGCGGTCACATGACCACCCCCGGACGCCATGGATCGACCGTCACCGCGCGCTCGTGCGACAACGTTGTCGGCGCCCCCAGCGAAACGCCAGCGATGCTGAGAGAAGTCGGCCACGGCTCATAGTGCATGGTGCAGGTGTAGGTCCTAAACGTACCGGATAGGGAGAGCAGGCCACCATCCAATGCCTCCGCGCCTTGCTCGCTCGACACTTCGATCCGCAAGTCATAGCCTTCCATGGCATTCAGAATTTGAGTCTGAACCGTCGCCGAGGCATCGGCAGAGCTTTCGTCGCCCTCCCCCTCCGACGCCACGGCGTGCGCCAACACGATGTCGGGTACCACGCGGTCGAAGCGCGCGACAGCGCTGGCAAAGATCATGACGTTGTACACGATGAGTGCCAGCACCAGCAAAACGGGCGTAACCACCGCCATCTCCACCGTCGCTTGGGCGCGCTCCTCGCGCAGACGCATGCGGATACTCATTACGACCCACCGCCCAGAGCGCCAACCAGCGTGGCGACATCGACGGTGAGTGGGATGGAGCCGCCGCCGGGCAGAGGAATCTCCGCAAGCGTGAACACCGTACCGCTAATGGTGCGTTCGACTTGATATTCCAACGCCTCGCAAAGCGCCTTGGGATCGGTCACGCCCAACGGAATACTTCGCAGTTTGTCTTGCGCTTGAGAGAGACCCGCAATGTCAGACCCCGGACTCTTAATGACATTGGCGGAATCGGTCAGCACCGGCTTTCGCAGGCGCAAGTCGCACGGTTCCAAACCCAGCGCCGCCACGGACGCCGAAACGGTATCGCCGAGCCACGATGCGATGGAGCCCAACGCACCGCTGCCCCCTCCTAGGTCTTTAATCATCTCGTCCATAAGTTCGTCGGCCGAACCTTGGATATCACCGTATCCCACGAGCAGCCGTCCCCAAACATCCATGACGCCGTCGAGCACGCCGGCAACGCCGCCCGAGCGTTCCTTCAATGTCGAGAAAAATCGCGAAAGCACGTTGTTTTGCGCCGTCGCGTCATCGGGTGCCAGCACCGCGCCAGAGATAGCACCGCGATTGCCAAGCCTGACTGCCGTGTTAAACGAAGAGTTGAGCTCGTCGGGGCTCGAGATGGCACCCGTAACCGCAAAGGCGACCACGCCGTTGCGACCGGGCGGAGCGATACGCGGACGCTCGCCCGAAAGCTCCTTGATGGCCTGGTCAAACGTATTGCCCGCACGATCGGCCTCGTCTTCGGTCTGACGCTCGAGCTCGAGCTCTTTGTTGCGGCATTCGACGTAGTCTTCCAGAGCCTCTTTGAACTTGTCAAAGTGATACTCGAAGCCGTTTTCGATGAACGATGGCGGCATGAGGGCGCTTCCAAGCGTAACCACGCCGAAGCCGCACGCTTCGCATGTATCACGACCATCATAATCAGCAACAGATGCCAGCCCACTCGGAGTCCCTTTCTGATAGACGGGGCATTCGACTCCATAATGCAGGTATGTTCTGCCGTCGTTGTTGCTTACAGGCCATGCGGCATCGGTGTAAAGTTCGGTCGGCCGCACCTCGTTTGGGACACGCGGCAATAGTGGGATATAGGCAGAAAACCGTTCGCCATCATCTTTTATGTATGCTCGATCGACCTCTTCAATCGCATAGGCATAGAACGCTTTTCGAGCGGCTGACTGCGCTTTCATCTCGACGCTCGATCCCTGAGGTTTTTCATTCGCCAAGCGCTGTCGGTAATAGGTTTTCGCGCGATCGAGCGCTATTTGCGGCTCCCATGTGATGCTCGACTTTTCATGACGGTTCTGGCTGTCAGATAGTTCTGCTAGTTTTTTCGCACGCTCCCACATACACGAGTACTTGCCAATCGAACTCTCGTCCGACCCGCCACAATCCGCCAGCCAAGCGCGCTCTTTAGCCTTCGCCGTGTCCTCAGAAGCCTTCCGCAGCTCCTCGGCCGCACGCTCTAAATCATCCGATGTGTCTTTAATGGCATCGGTCGAGATCTCGGACCCCTCGAGCGCAGCGAAGTCCGACTCGGATGTCCTGGGCACGGCAAGCGCCGTACCGGTATAGGTCACATTATCGGTATCCTGCGCCGAGACCGCCTGCGTGGCACGCGCGGCGATCAGATACGGCAGAGCCGTCTCGATTTTCTGTAAGCCTTCCGATGCGCTTTTGGCAAACTTGTTGCGCGTTTTAATAATCTCAATCCCGGTGTCGACCATATTGCCGGCAACTGGTTCGGCGCCCGGGATGAGGATGGCGACCAGGCCCGTCCCGATCGTGGCAAACCCCGCCAGGCCCAAACTCAAAATGCTCGCATCCACCACCGTGGCAGCCGTGTGATAGGACGACACCACATTGGCGCCTGCCAGCGCGCCGCTATCGGCAGCCACCTGGGTGTCCCCCGCGCGCGACATGCTCCATATCGCCGCCGTCGACGAAAACAGCAGCGTGAGCACCACCAAGATGACCACCGCAGAGGAAAGCGTGGTGTAGGCACCGTCTTCGATAAACAGGTCGATACCGGCTCGACCCATAAAGCCGCCTCGCTTGCGATGGCAGCTCGGACGGCGCGTCAAAACGCGTCTAGACCAGAAACGCTTAATCCCATGCAGCAATCCACGAATCATAATCTCCCTCCAGCCATTCGGGACGTGATTGATACGAGACATCGACCTTGAGCTCAACGTAGCCGCCCTCGGCGGTACCACCCATAACCTGCGCAAACGCACCGATCACAGGCAACGGCTTGACCTCGCCGGAAACGGACACGGACGAGACGCCGCCCGCATCGGCCCGGCTAAGCTCGACATCCCACGACAACGGCCCGCCGGCATGAAAGATCGAAACGTTGGGCACTGCGGCAAGCCGGCGGAGGGTGAACTCCTTAAGATCGTCGTCCTCCGCCGTCGTCGTGGTCATGAGCCGCGCGGTCTCGGCGGCGGCAGACTCCATGACCGCGCGCGTATAAAGCAGGCACACCGGTTGCAGTGCGAGAAGGATGAGCGTCAGAAACGTCGGCAGCAAAAAAGCGGCCTCGACCGTAGACTGCGCCCGGTCCTCGCGCGCGATATCAATACAACGCGATGTCCTTAGCGCCCGCAGCGGCGTCGATAACCGACGTCGAGGCAACGCCATGGGATGCCGCCCGCTCAACCAGCGCCGCCAAGCGTCCATCGGTGCCAGCACGCCAAAGTCCCACAATCGCCAGCACGATCGATAACAGCGCCACCGTGACGATGGCGTATTCGACCGTCGCCTGGGCAGATTCCTCACGCAGAATGCCATGCATTTCACGATCCCTCCTTTGAGCTTATTGTTTGCGGGACCAGACGCACGGCGCGCAGACGACACGAAGCATCGCCAGCATCCGCGGCAACCGTCACCATATCGACCCAGCCGCGCCCATCGCGCACGATGGCGCCCCATACGTTGCCCTTAATATCGAGATAGCCGCTCAGGGCGAGCTGGGCCGTTGGCACCTCGCGGTAGGCGCGTAACATATCCGCCGCTGCCTCGGTCATCGGTCGGTCCTCGGACCATGCAAGCCGGACCGCAATCGCGTTGTCCTCAGGTGAATCCGTCGCAGTGCCAGACCGCTTGTCGAGCGTCCGCAGAAAGGTTTGCGCCGTGACAGCGACATCCGAATCGTCCGCATCTCGCATCTCATCTTTTTGAGACGCCACCGCCGAATCTGAGCCCGAATCGAAGGCGGCCCCAGGACGCTGCTGCCGCGCGGCGTTAAGCCCCCAAAGCACCGCCGCTATCGCCACGGTCAGGCAAGCAAACACCAGCAGCACCCCGATGGGGCGCTCGCCCTCTACAGGCTGTTGATGCCCTCGCTGATAGCGTTCCATAGATCTTGGACCTTGCCCTTAAATGCGACAATGGCAATGATGGCGATCACCACGAGCACGCCGACCAAGATGGCGTATTCGGTGGTGCCCTGCGCACTCTCCTCCTGCAGTAGCTCCCCGGCATGCTGGCGAGCGCGAATTGACTGGCAAACAGCCCAGCTCCAGACCTTGCCAGCAACGTCAGTCATCGTGTTCATGTATTCCTCCCTACATCATCCCGCCTGCTCCCAACAGCGGGCCCAATATGGACAGAAGCAACGCCGGCAAGATGAGTGTGCCGGTGGGAATCAGCAGCTTGACGGGCGCACGCTCGATCTCGCGCTCGACCGCGGCGCGATGAGCCGCACGGATCTCGCGACTTTGAGCGGCCAGCGTCTCGGCAAGTGGGGCACCCAGGGCGAGCGCCTGCCCCACCGTGATGGCAAAGGTCTCGAGCGCTCGCACGTCCAGGTCGCGCGCGGCGGCCAACAACTCGTCCTCACGCGTGCCCACGCCCACCTGCCACGCCATGCAGGCCCGCTCAAGTCGAAGAGCCAGCACTGACCGGCGGTTGGCGCAGAAAATCTCAAGCGCCGCATCAAACGAAAGGCCGGCCGAAAGACCCAAGCGCACAACATCGATCATCTCGGACACTTCGCCGAGCGATACTCGCGCCGGGCCGCCCGCTCCAACCGCGCCCTTCATTCGCGCGGCCAGAGCATCGACCACCGAGCGACCCGCGGCAGCGACCAGCACCGCCTCGCGCTTGCAGGCCTCTGCGATCTTGCGTGCATCCGCCCGATCCAAACCCGTCGCGACAAATACACTCAGAGCGCACAGGCAAGCCGCAACTGCAACCGGGGCGCTCATAGCTCCACCCGCATAATGCGCCGGATAACCACCAGGGCAACGGCGTTGAGGGCAAGACCCAGCACCACAGTGCCCGCGCCGGCAGGCGTCGCAAGACCGCGACGAAAATCTGCCGAAAGCAGCGCCAACACCGCGCACATGCCCGCCGGCATCGCCGCGACCATGTGTGCCGACATACGCGCCTGTGACGTCTTAACATCCAGGCGGCGCTTGAGCTCAATGCGCTCCCCCACCATGCTCGACGCCTCGGACAGTAAGTCGGCAAGCGGAGCGCCAGTGCGCTGTGACACCTTAAGCGCCAAGGTCACAAGCGAAAGACCGGGGGCGTCGATGCGCACGAGCAAGTCATCGAGCGCGTCGGTCGCCGAGATGCCGCAATCGATCGCCGCCGCTACCCGCAAAAACTCGGTATGTACCGGCTCTTGCGCATGAGCGCCCACAAAGCGCATGCCCTGGGCCAGCGAATGTCCCGAGGCAAGCGACATGGAAAGTGCGGTAAACGCCTCGGGCATGGCCTCTTCTGCATCGTGTTGCTCGCGCCGGCTCTCAAAGCCATCCCGAGCGGCGCCAACGGCAATCGGAGCAACAAGTCCCAAGGCAAATCCGAGGGGCGATAACGACACCATCGTTAGTAAAACGCAGCAGACACCGCTCGATAGCAGTAGAAACGCCAAACGCCCCGAAGCATCTTCAATCACGAGGCCAAGGCGATGCGCCGGAGCCAGCGATGCCCACGAACGGGCAATCTTTTTCAGCAGATCGTTTTCCACCAGCTTACGCGGCAGCTTCTCTGCCACCGTCTCGAGCGCCTGACGCGCCAGCTCCGCCGGCGGCACCTGCGGCACACGAGGTTCCGCCCCGCACGCCGTCGCAACAGAAAACCCTGCCAAACCCCCTACGACGAGGGGCACAGCGACCTCCATTCGTCCACCTCCTCTTGTGTGAGCGTCCCCGACCGCAGGCCTTCTGCGATAAACGGCGGCTCGCGGTCAAGCGTCCAGGTGCGCTCGGCGGCATCGAAAGTCACATAGCGCTCGAGCTCTACGCCGCCCGACGTGGCGCGACGCACCCCCGAATACGAGGAGACAAAACGCCTGCCATCGGCGTGGCGCTCGGACATCACGATGCCGTCGAGCGCCATGGCAATCTGCTCCTCGATGAGCTCGCTCGGCAGATCGATGCCATAACGTGCAAGCAACGTCAGACGCACCACGGTCTCCTGTTCTGAGCCCGCATGAAGTGTGGTGAGCGACCCGTCGTGGCCCGTGTTCATGGCCTGCAACATGTCGCAGCACTCGGCACCACGCACCTCGCCCACCACGATGCGGTCGGGGCGCATGCGCAGGGCATTAGTTACCAGGTCGCGGATCGTCACCGCACCCTCACCCTCAATTGAAGCCTCGCGCGCCTCTAGGCGCACCACGTGCGGATGATGCGCAAACTTGAGCTCGGCAGAGTCCTCGATCGTCACGATGCGCTCGCCGGTGGAAATCTCGCATGACAGCGCGTTGAGCAGGGTGGTCTTACCAGATCCCGTGCCTCCCGCAACCGCCAGGTCCTGTCGCAGCGACACCGCGCACGACAGCAGCTGCGCATACCAAAGCGGCAGTGACCCCAGCCCCACAAGCTCGTCCAGCGAGCAGATGCGGTCCGAGAACTTTCGGATGGTGAGAATCGGTCCGTCAATCGCCACAGGCGGAATCACCGCGTTGACGCGATAGCCCGTTTTGAGGCGGGCGTTGACGATGGGGCTGCGCTCGTCGATACGGCGGCCAAGTGGCGAGATGATGCGGTCGATAAGCACACGGATCTGCCCATCATCCTCAAACGCATGCTCGATGGGGTGCAAGACGCCGCCGCGTTCAAAGAAAGCCGAGCGGCAGCCGTTGATCATGATCTCGGTAACGGTGTCGTCCTCGATGAGCGGCTGCAACGGCCCCAAGCCCACCACGTCATCCAAAATCTCGTCGATGATGGTCTCGCGCTCGGTCGTCGCGAGATCGGTCGGCTCTTCAACATTGAGCGCCGCCTCCACCGCGGGACGCAATTCCGAGCGGGCAAGTGCCGGGTCGATATAGGCGCTGATACGCGCCACTTCGTCGTAACCCATGCGGTCCATCACGGCGCGCTTGGTACGTCGTTTCACCGCGCGGCGACGCCCCGCATCTACAGGCGCTGCCTCCGCTGCAGCGCCGGCAGCCTTAATCCTTGTTTGCAGGCTCATCGCTGATCACCCTCGCGCGACCAGGGAAGGCGAATACGCGGGCGATCGGTGCGCGTTGCACGGTCGGCGACTATATCGCTCCAAGGGCCGACGGCGCACCCCAGTTCCACGAGCATCTCGCGCGTGGCCTCGCGCACGCTGGTCGCAAAAGCGCTGGTCTGCCCCACTGCCTCGTCAGCGCGCCCAAACGCCATGAGCGCGGCGAGATCCTGCCCGCCATCGGCGATGCGAATCTTGGAGCTCAACGCACAGGCAATCTCAAAGCGCATGGCGACGTCCTCGTCTGCCCCGCGCGCACCGAACCGGTTGAACACGGCGCTCATGCGCGTGCGCGGCACACCTACTCGACTCGCCAGTTCAATGACGCGCGACGCCGATGTCGCGGACGACACCGCCGCATCGCCAACGACCAGGCAACGGTCGCTCGCCGCCACCGCAGCCGCCACGGCATCGCCCCAAAAGACCGAGGTATCGATAAAGACCACGTCGGATTCGCGACGCAGAACATCAAGTAGTAGCTCCACCGGACGTGCCATGAGCTCGGCTTGCTCGGGCGCCGCGACGGGACCCCAGAGCGTAACGCCCGGCGCCACGCGCATCGATGCGGCCACGATATCCGGCTCGGCAAGCGCGCCCGCCGCCGACGGCTCGATAAGTGCCGCCATATCTCGCGGAGCATCGACGCCTAACAAGTCGTAAAGGTTTCCAAACATCAGGTCCAGGTCGAGCACGGCGGCACGCAAGCCCAACAGCGACGATGCGTGTGCCATGGTGGCAACGATCGTCGACTTGCCGCAACCGCCCGAACCCGAAATGGCGCAGATGACCGGAGCTCGATGCTGCGGAGCGGCAGCGTCTGCCGGCGGCATCGGAGGCGGCGGAGCGGGCGTCGGTGACAGCGCCCCCGTCTCCCCCGCCGCAACCACGCGCTGCGTCCAAGCCGGCATGGCAGCCTGTTCGGTCTGCGAGGCAGGCTCGTTCTGTGTAATCTGCTCATGCTGCATCAGCGACAACTCGCCGCACCCGGCAAAGCCCTCAACTTCGTCGAGTTCATCCGCCAGATTCACGCCGTGCACGTATCCCATATCTACAGCCGGGGAGTCGCCAGCGTGCTGCACTGGCCCTCCAGCGTCATCGTATACAAGGGGGTTCCGGGGGCGCCGACCATGCTCGGCTTCCGCTTTTCCATAATCATCAACACGCGGGCCTCTTGTAGCGCGAGGCGCCCCGGGTTCCCTATCAACAAAAGCATCGGGCTCAATCGTCATGCGCCGATCGGAATCAACCGCTCCCTCGCCCGCGCGCCCGTTGCCGCATATACTGTGCGCAGCGATGACCTCGGTCGCCCCCGCGCGAAACAACCCCTCGATATCCGACGGATCGAGTGCTTCTATCAACACGACCACGCGACTCACGCGGCCTTCGGCCGTCAGGCGCGCAACAGTCTTGCGCACATCTTCGGTATCAAACAGAGACGCCGCGATGATGGCAGCTCCGCGGCGCGACGGAAACGCCCGCGCCATGGAAACCAGCCCGTCCAGGTCACCCACGCGAAGCACCTGTGCACCCGTATCACGGCCCTCGACTTCCCGCTGCAACAGCCCGTAATCGCCGCACGCGCAGCACGCAAGCCAGATCGCCTTCATCACTCGTCGCCTCCGCTCTTTTTGCCGCGCGCCGTGGCGGGAATCGTCAAGCTGACCGTTCCCTTGCCCGAGGCTCCCAGCAGTTCCTTGACGTCTTCGGGGTCAGCCGCCAGCGTCACCCATTCGATCTTGCCCTCGCGCGTGGCACCGGAATCCTCACTGGTATCGATCACGTACGCGCCGCACAGTCGATCGGTTACGCCGTCTTTTTGCACATACACATCCACGTAGCTGCCCACGCCCGTAGCACCGCCGACCGAGTGCTCGGCATCGACCGCCACCGAAACGGCGACCTTGCCCTTAGGCACCTCGAGCTTGTGGCTCTCGGCCTTGGTGTAGACATTGCAGATCACGGCGTTTTTGGGAATACGCGAAGTCGTCACGTCGCCGCGCACCTGGCGCAGCTCGGTCGCCGCGTCACGCGGCAGCAGACTCGTCAGCCATTCCTGGGTTATGACATTGGTCTCATCGAGGGTCTCGCCCACATCGATATCGCGCGCCGCGACGCATACCTCGGCGCGATCGCCACCGTACTTGGCCAAGGTCTCAGCCTGGACCTGTTCGGCTTGCGAGCGAATCGACGAGCCGTAAACCATGCAGAGCAGCGCAGCGAGCACGCCCGCGACCAGACTGATGGCGATGCGCTTGCTCTTGTTCACGGCCGCTCCTCTCATGGCAGTGCCGGGCGAATGCCCGTACCACCATTGTCTGGGTGGTCAGAGTGCAAAGCGGCGCAATCGCGATCTCGGTTTTCGATGTCAAACCAATCGCTGACCAAAAGCTGGCCAGCCCGTCAAGCTCGTGGCAAGGTTTTGGTCAGCACGTCAGCAAACTGCATGTTTCGAGGCTTTTCCGCAGCAAAAAAGCCGTCTCCTGAACAGTTGGGAGACGGCTGTCATAGGAAAAATCAATTACAGATGAACATCGGGATCGAGCATTTGAGCGCTCACGCGCATGGATGACGCCAAGTTTTGGAACGTTTCCAGGCGCAGGCTGTCAATCTGCCCGGCGTCCTCGGCCTCGCGAACGGCGCAGCCCGGCTCATGGGTATGCGTGCAATCGCCAAACCGGCACGCGCGCGATGCCTCGACAATCTCGGGGAAGGCGCGCGCCAGACCCCGCTCGTGACCCACGAGCGGTAAGCTGCGCAGGCCCGGGGCATCGGCGATCACGCCGGCGTCGCCCGGCAGCGCCACCATCACGCGCGCAACCGTGGTGTGACGACCTTGGTCATCACGCTCGCGCACGCCGCCAGTAGCCAGAGCATCGTGGCCCAGCAGCGCATTGAGCAGCGTCGACTTGCCGGCACCCGACTCGCCCAGAATCATGGCGCAGCTCCCGGCAGGCACGCAGGAACGAACCTCGTCCAGGCCGCGCCCCTCGGCAGAGGACGTCACGATCACGCGCACGTCCGGACCCACCAGGCGGCGCACGCGGTCCAGATCGCGCTCGAGCTCCTCGGCATCGCAGCGATCAGCTTTGGTGAGCACCACCACCGGTTCGGCATCGCAGTCGAGCGCCAACACCAGCGAGCGCGCCACGCGGTCGAGCAGCACCTCACCGGCACCGAGCGCCTGCACGATTAGCACGCTATCCACGTTGGAGCAGAGCACCTGGCGCTCTCCACGGGCACGGCCGCGCCAACGCTCAAAGCTCGTACGGCGCGGCAGCACGCACTCAATCACGCCCATATCGTGCCCGGGAGCGCGGCGCACCGCCACACGGTCGCCCACGGCAGGCAACAGGACCTCGTCCTCGCCGCGCGACTTGGCAAACCCCACGGCATGCTCGGCGCGGAAGGTGTCGTCGGCAGTCGCCACCAGCGGAAACCCGCGATCCAAGCGCACCACGGCACCCAGCCGCATCTGCTCGGGCTCCTCGGCATGTGCGCAGAAATCATCAAAGGCAGTCTGCTGGGTTTCATCGACTGGCAGGTCATCAAACGCCGGAACGTCCTGCAGCGCGTCGAGTCCCGGCACGCTTGCCAGCAGCTCCTCGGCAGATACGGGAGCCTCGGTCGCGAGCTTCCGACGACAATCACGCTTAGCCCGCGCCCCCGTCGTCTTTTTCTTCGCTTTAGCCTTCGCCTTGCCCACAAGCGCCTCCCAGCACCCAAAATCACAACTGAGCAGGTATTTTAAATCAAATAGAGCTGGCCGGGCAAAGCCCTAAATCAAAAAGAGCCGGTCGAGCAAACGCTCGATCGGCTCACAAACTTTCCCTCAGCTTACGGTCCCGAGAGGTTGTCCGAAGGCCCGACCGCCGAGAGGGGTTTCTTCTGAGCGATCCCGCAGCGCGAAGCGCGAGGACCAGCGAAGAAGAAAACACGCAGGGGCGGGCCCGGACAGGTTAACTTACTCCTTCTCGACCGCGCGCATGATCGCCTTGTAGATCTCCATCAGCGGGATGATCAGGAAGGCCAGAC
>CATYHY010000008.1 GCA_958407085.1 uncultured Collinsella sp.
GGGATTGATGCAGCTGATGCCCGAGACTGCCCAGGATATGATTGCCAAGGGTCTTGTCGATGGCAGCGAGTATTCAGCCGGCGACCTTAACGATCCCGCTACGAACATCGAGTTTGGTTGTGCGTATCTTTCGTATCTTCTAACGTATTTTAACGGGTCGACTGACAGTGCCATTGCCGCCTATAACGCCGGCATGGGCAATGTCGACGGATGGGCGCAGCAGAGCACGTCGCTTCATAATGCAATCACCTTTCCCGAGACGCAGGCGTATCTGATTCGTGTCAATAATGCCTGGGTTCGCTACAAGACCCTCTATCCCGATCGGTTCGTATAGGACTATGCCTGCCGCCTGCGTATACTGCAGATATATGAGTTAGGAGTATCCATGGCGGAATTTGAAGTTGAGCGTGTTGGAGGAGAGCTCAAACGTTTTGGCGTTGAGGGCTCTGAGGTGCCGTTTAAGGTCGTGTCTCCATACGAGCCCGCTGGTTCCCAGCCTAAGGCCATTGAGTCGCTTGTGCAGGGCGTGAGGGACGGAGATCGCTATCAGGTTTTGCTGGGCGTGACTGGTTCGGGCAAGACCTTCACGATGGCTAAGACTATTGAGGCCCTGGGGAAGCCGACGCTGGTCATGGCTCCCAATAAAACGCTTGCCGCTCAGCTCGCGAGCGAGCTCAAGGAATTCTTCCCTAACAACGCCGTGGTCTATTTTGTGTCGTACTACGATTACTATCAGCCCGAGGCATATGTACCGCAGAGTGATACGTATATCGAGAAGGATTCCTCGATTAACAAAGAGGTCGAGATGCTGCGCCATCAGGCGACGGCATCGCTGCTATCTCGACGCGATGTGATCGTCGTCGCATCGGTCTCGTGTATCTATGGCATTGGCTCCCCCGAGGACTATGCGGGCCTAGCTCCGAACGTCGACAAGAAGGTGCCGCTCGAGCGCGATGACTTTATCCATGCGCTTATCGATATCCAGTACGATCGCAATGACTATGATTTGGCACGTGGCACCTTCCGCGTGCGCGGCGATGTCGTCGACGTGTATCCGCCCTATGCCGAGCATCCGTTGCGGTTTGAGTTCTTTGGCGACGAGGTCGAGCTGATTGCCGAGATCGACGAGGTCACCGGCGAGATGCTTCGTGAGTACGAGGCCATTCCCGTGTGGCCGGCCTCGCACTACGTGACTGAGAAGCCTAAGGTCAAAGCGGCTCTGAAATCAATCAGTGAAGAGTGCGAGAAGCGTGTGGCCGAGCTCAAGGCGACTGATAAGCTGCTCGAGGCACAGCGTCTGCAGCAGCGCACCGACTATGATCTCGAGATGCTCGAGACCATGGGTTTTTGTAACGGCATCGAGAACTACTCGCGTCATCTGGACGGTCGAAAACCGGGCGAGCCGCCGTTTACCCTGATCGATTACTTTCCTAAGGACATGCTCTGTATCATCGACGAGAGTCATGTAACGGTGCCGCAGATCCGCGGCATGCACGAAGGCGACCGCTCGCGTAAGGTGACGCTGGTGGAGCATGGTTTTCGTCTGCCTTCGGCACTCGATAACCGCCCGCTCCGCTTCGATGAGTTTGAGGCGAGGATTCCCCAGTTCATCTACGTTTCGGCCACGCCGGGCGACTATGAGCTGCGGGTTAGCCAGAACGACGTTGAGCAGATTATTCGTCCGACCGGCCTGCTCGACCCCAAGATCGATGTGCGTCCGGTTCGTGGGCAGATTGACGATCTTGAGGACGAGATTCGCGAGCGCGTTGCCCGCAAGGAGCGCGTGCTGGTGACCACGCTCACCAAGCGCATGGCCGAGGACCTGACCGACCATCTGCTTGATGCCGGCATTAAGGTCAATTACATGCACTCCGATACAGCGACGATGGACCGTGTCGAGATCCTGCGAACGCTGCGCGAGGGAAAGATCGATGTTCTCGTTGGCATTAACCTGCTTCGCGAGGGTCTAGACCTTCCCGAGGTCTCGCTGGTGGCAATTCTCGACGCCGACAAGGAAGGCTTCTTGCGCAACCGCCGTTCGCTGATTCAGACGATTGGCCGTGCGGCCCGCAATGCCGACGGCGAGGTCATCATGTATGCAGACGTTGTGACCGATTCGATGAAAGAAGCCATCGAGGAGACGCAGCGCCGTCGTGAGATTCAGATGGCATATAACGAAGAGCATGGCATTGTGCCCAAGACGGTCCGCAAGGCCATTAACGACATTTCGAGTTTTATTGCCGAGGCCGAAAAGACTGTGGGCTCGAAGGGACGCTCGAAGGGCGACTCTCTGGGCCATGGTGCGTTCTATACGCCCGATGAAAACGGCGAGGGCGCCGCGCCGGAGACGGTGGCACCCGAGCAAACGCTTGCCGAGCAGCTGGAAGGGCTACCGCATGACGAGCTCGTGCGGATCGTCGAAACCATGGAGGAAGACATGCGTAACGCTTCCGCCGCCATGGACTTTGAGGAGGCGGCACGTCTGCGCGATGCCGTCGTTCAGATTCGGGCGATGCTTGAGGGCGCATCTGAGGACGAAACGATCGAGCGTTTGCGTTCGCAGGCTCGCAAGGGCTCTACCTTTGCTTCGGGCAGAAAACGCCAGGGTGCACGATTCAGGAAGTAGTGAACAGGCCCCGAGTTCCCTGTGGAGCTCGGGGCCTGTGTCGTTCGGACGCGAGAGTTCGTGCACTAGAGGTCTGCTATCAGCGCCTCAGCGCAACGGATGCCGTCGGTGGCGGCACTCATGATGCCGCCGGCATATCCGGCACCCTCGCCGCAAGGGTAAAGGCCCGGGGTCGACACGGCGTGGCATGTTCGATCGCGGATGACCGTAACCGGGGAGCTCGAACGCGTCTCCACGCCAGTGAGGACCGCATCGGGGCGGTCATAGCCACGCAGTTTCTTACCGAGCAGGGGAATTCCCAAACGAAGCGATTCGACGATATGCTGCGGGAGGGCATCGTCGATCGCCGTCCAGGTCACGCCAAGTGGATAGGTTGGTTTTACCTCTCTGGGTGCCGTGCTGGCGCGTCCCGCAAGGAAATCCCCGACGAGCTGTGCCGGCGCGTTCCAGTTGGAGCCACCCAGGCGATAGGCGGCTCGCTCGCAGGCGCGCTGGAGCTCAATGCCTGCGAGCGGATCATCGCCGGGAAGGTCGTCGGGTGTGACGTTGACGAGTAGGGCGGCATTTGCGTTGCGCCCGTCGCGGGCATTGAGGCTGGCACCGTTGACGCACAGATGGCCCTGCTCGGAAGAAGCCGCGACAACCTGTCCGCCGGGGCACATGCAAAATGAGAACACGCTGCGGCCGTTGGGGAGATGGGCGACAAGCTTGTAGGGGGCTGCTCCGAGTGCCGGGTGTCCCGCCGAAGGGCCATATTGGGCACGGTCGATGTCATGCTGTGGATGCTCGATGCGCACACCCATGGCAAAGGTCTTTTGCGCGAGGGTAACGTCATGTTCTTTGAGAAGCTCGAATACGTCGCGGGCGGAATGGCCGCAGGCGAGAATGAGGTGCTTTGTGGCGATTGTCTCGCTTGTGGTTTCTTGGGGCGGTTGGACATCGACGCCGGTGATGGCGCCAGATCCATCGGTTCGAATATTGACGAGCTTTGTTCGATAGCGGACGGTTCCACCGAGCTGCTCGATGCGCTGAGAAATGTTGGTGACGACGGTGGGTAGGATGTCGGAGCCAATGTGCGGCTTGGCGTCCCACAGGATGTCGCGAGGTGAGCCCGCTTTGACGAAGGTCTCAAGAATCAGTCGATGGGCAGGATTCTTGGTTCCCGTGTTGAGCTTGCCGTCCGAGAAGGTCCCTGCGCCGCCCAGGCCAAATTGGATATTGCTTTCGGGGTCGAGGATACGCTCCTTAAGAAAGAGATCAATCGCTTCCGAGCGGCGAAGTGCGGGGTCGCCGCGCTCGATGAGCAGGGGTTTAAGGCCCGCTTCGGCAAGGGTCAGGGCGGCGAAGAGACCGGCGCAACCGGCGCCGACAACGACGGGACGCCCCTTGGGTACATTCGGGACAGGGCTGGGAAATGAAGGAGCCTCGCTGTCTACCATGCGGATGCGCGAGCGGTTACGCTCGGCGACGCGGTCGACCACCTCCTGCTCGAGTCGAGAGCTTGTCAGCTCAACTCGAAAGCTCAAAATAAAATGGACATCTCGTTTTTTACGGGCGTCGATTGACTTGCGATGGAGCTCAATGGCTTTAATCTGGGAATCCTCGCATCGCAGGGCTCGATTGACGGCGCGTCTACCAATAGCAAGGCAGGCGGTTTCGTCGCCGGCCTCATCGAGTGACGCGTGGACTTGGGTGATTTCGATCATCGAGGTCTCCTTAGATGCAAGAAAGAGGCCGCCCGGTGTCCCAGACGGCCCGAATGCGTTTTGATTATAGACTGCGCGGCTATAGGCTGCTTGCAGCGCGAATACCCGAGATCCAAGCCCACGCAAGGTTGAAACCGCCGCAATCGGCATCGATGTCGAGTGCCTCGCCACAGATGTAAAGTGGGGCGCCTGCCGCGTTGCTCACGCAGAGGTTGGGAGCTGAGACGCTCTCGATGGGCACGCCGCCGCGCGTGACCTGGGCCGAACGCTCCTCTGTCGTTCCCTCGACGAGCAGCTTAAAGTGCTTGAGGATTGAGACCAGATGGATGACGTCGTGCGACCCGGGGTGGCACTGTTCGAATGCGGTGCAGACAACGTGAGAGAACTGCGGGGCGAGCATGCCGTCGAGCCAGCGGGGGTCGCGGGGCGAAAAGCCGCCGAGCAACGCAACTCGCTGGTTAAGTATATCGAGCAACTCGTCTTTGGAGAGGTCGGGGAAAACGTCGAGCAGAATCGTGTCGCCGCGCTGGACGCGACGGGAGAGGTTAAAGGCGGCAACGCCCGAGATGCCAAAGATTCGGAAGAGCACTTCGCCGTCTTCGCGCCAGAGCTCCTCGTGATTGCGGGTGAGCGTCAAACGGGCGCGGACGCGCAGGCCATCCAGCGTCTTGAGCGCAGTCTGGTCGCCGAAGACCGATGCCGACACGGGGCAGAGGACGGGGCGCTGCGGTGTGAGGGAAAGATTGAACGTCTTCGCGATGTCGGCGGGGCTGCCGCCCGTAGCGATAATTACGGCCTTTGCCTGCAGCGTCTCGTTCTTGCGAGGGGTGTCGGCGAGCGCCTTCCGAAGTGAGCGGACCTCTGATTTTCGGTCGTCGTGCTTTTTTGCCTTGAGTGCTCGCGCAGGACGGTCTATTTGGAGTGTCCAGCCCTCGGGGGCTTTGAATGCCGAGGCAACGTTTGCTCCACAGATCAAGGTGATACCCAGGTGATTGCAAGCGTTGAGAAGCGCATCGCGCACCGATTCGGCACGAAGGGAGCGCGGATACAGCCGGCCCTCCTCGGAGGTCGTCATGATGCCCAGCGAGGAGAAGAAACTGCCGAGCTCTTGCTCGGGCCGGGGACCCATGACGGATTCGACGAATGCGGGGCGGTTGTACCGCTGGAAATCAATTGATTCGTTGGAAAGGTTGCAGCGGCCGTTGCCGGTCGCAAGGAGTTTAAGGCCGCAGGCAACATCGCGCTCAACGATGCAGGCGCTTTTGCCTGCGCGTGCGGCCGTAATGGCGGCGGCGAGACCCGAGGCCCCGCCGCCGATTACCAAGACGTCATAGGAGGCGTTTGCGTTCACTTAGGCCTCGGCGGTCTCGTGCGGGGCAATGGCCTCGACGGCAGAGACGGCTTGGGGCAGCATACCGTCGGGCAGTGCGGTCTCAACCTCGCCCTTGTCGCAAGCCTCGGCGAGTGCCGGATTGATGGGAAGCTGCCCTAGGATCTCGAGGTTGTAACGCTCGGCGACCTCGGGGAGCTTGCTCTTGCCAAAGACTTCGATCTTCTTGCCGCAATCGGGGCACTCGATATAGCTCATGTTTTCGACGATTCCCAAAATGGGCACGTTCATCTTCTCGGCCATGTTGACCGCCTTGGCGACAATCATCGAGACCAGATCCTGCGGGCTCGTGACGATGACGATGCCATCGACGGGCAGCGACTGGAAGACCGTGAGGGCGACGTCGCCCGTTCCCGGAGGCATGTCGACCAGCAGGTAGTCGATGGGGCCCCATGAGGTTTCGCTCCAGAACTGCCTGATGGCACCCGCGATAACCGGACCGCGCCAGAGGACGGGGTCGGTTTCGTTTTGGAGCAGCAGATTAGAGCTCATAACCTTGACGCCGTGCTCGGAGATTTCGGGCAGCATAAGGTTGCCGAGGGCATGGACGTGACGTCCGCTCATACCGAACATCTTAGGGATAGAGGGGCCGGTAATATCGGCATCGAGGACGCCGACCTTGTGACCGTGGCGGGAAAGCTCCGTGGCGATGGCGCCGGTGACGAATGACTTGCCGACGCCGCCCTTGCCGGAAAGCACGGCGATAACGCGCTTGACCTCGGACAGCGTATTCTCCTCAAATTGCGACGGCGACGTTTGCCCGCCGGCTGCCTGTGCGTGCTCGCAACCCATGTTTGACTCCTTTGTATATGTTGGGGCCGGAGCCCCGCGGTGTGACACGAGCGTCATTGTACCCTCGTTTGCGAGCGGGAGTCATTTATGATGCGTGGTAGGCGATCGACAGTATTCGAAAGTACGGACCGAGCGTGCGGCCTGCGGAGTCAGACAACGCAAAAGGTCTGCGAATCTTGTATTACGAACATCTGTGCGCGTCGAGTGCGCTAAACTCATCGTCAGTGTGATTTGAAGTTGTAGGAGGCAAGGAGCTTCCATGTCTGATTCTTCTATCGTTATTCGCGGCGCGCGCGAGCATAACCTGCGCGATATCGATGTTTCCATTCCGCGTGACCAGCTCGTGGTCATAACCGGTCTTTCCGGATCGGGCAAGAGCTCACTGGCGTTCGATACCATCTATGCCGAGGGCCAGCGCCGTTACGTCGAGAGCCTTTCGAGCTATGCGCGTCAGTTTTTGGGCCAGATGGACAAGCCCGATCTGGACTCGATTGACGGCCTGTCGCCGGCTGTGTCGATCGATCAGAAGACGACGTCCAAAAACCCACGCTCGACGGTGGGCACCGTAACCGAGATTTACGACTATCTGCGTCTGCTGTTTGCTCGCGTGGGAACGCCGCACTGTCCTGAGTGCGGTCGCGTCATTGAGCGTCAGACGACCGATCAGGTCGCCGATAAGGTGCTGGCGGCGGGGGAGGGCCGTCGCGCGTTTGTGTTGGCGCCGGTGGTTCGTGGACGCAAGGGCGAATATGCCAAGCTGTTTGAGGACCTGCGTGCGGAGGGCTTTAGCCGTGTGCGCGTCGACGGCGAGGTACGCTCGCTTGACGACCCTATTGATCTGGACAAGAAGTTCAAACACGACATTGAGGTCGTGGTCGACCGTATCGTGATTCGAGAGAACTCCCTGGGTCGCATTGCCGAGTCCGTCGAGCAGGCGACGGCACTGGCGCACGGTAACGTGAACGTGTACATGCTGCCCGACCGTGACGCTCCCGAGGGAACCGAGGGCGAGCTGCTGGAGTATTCGCTGGCACTGGCGTGCCCGGAGCACGGGCATTCCATCGACGACCTGCAGCCGCGCGATTTCTCGTTCAACGCGCCCTATGGTGCATGTCCCGAGTGCGATGGCCTGGGCTTTAAAAAGACAGTCGATGCCGAGGCACTGATTGAAGACCCCTCAAAGTCGATTGCCGACGGAGTCTTTGGCAGCCTGTTCGGCAATTCCAACTATTATCCGCAGATTTTTGCCGCGGTCTGCAAACACTTTAAGGTGAGTGCCGATACGCCATGGGAGGACCTGCCCCCGCGGGTGCGTCGTGCGTTTTTGGATGGCATGGGCGACACGAAGATTTCGGTCGACTATCAAAAGCTCGATGGGCGTCGCAGCCAGTGGGACACTAAGTTCTCGGGCGTGCGCAACATCCTGTACGAGCGCTACAACGAGACGACGAACGAGAACACCAGAGCTCGCTTGGAGAAATACATTCGCGAAGAGCCATGCTCGAGCTGTCACGGTGCTCGCCTGCGTCCCGAGATGCTTGCCGTCACCGTGGGCGGCAAGTCCATTTACGATGTCTGCTGCCTGTCGTGTCGCGAGTCGCTCGAGTTTTTTGAGGGCCTGGAGCTTACCGAGCGTCAGCAGTTTATCGGCGGGCGCATCGTCAAGGAAATCCTGGAGCGCCTGCGTTTTCTGGTCGATGTCGGACTCGACTATCTGACGCTCGATCGCGCCTCGGCGACGCTTTCCGGCGGTGAGGCCCAGCGCATTCGCCTGGCAACGCAGATCGGCGCCGGCCTCATGGGCGTTCTGTACATTCTGGACGAGCCGTCGATCGGCCTTCACCAACGCGATAACGAGCGCCTGATCAAGACGCTCGAGCGCTTGCGCGATATCGGTAATACCGTTATCGTCGTCGAGCACGACGAAGATACAATTCGCGCTGCCGACTACGTGATCGATATGGGTCCCGGTGCGGGCGTTAACGGCGGACACGTGGTCGCTGCAGGAACGCCTGCCGATATCATGGCGTGTCCCGATTCCATGACGGGTGCCTATTTGACCGGCAAGCGGATGATCCGCGTGCCCGATGAGCGCCGCAAGCCCGGCCGCGGCTGTCTTAAGATCACGGGTGCCCGCGCTAACAACCTCAAAAACGTTACCGCCAAGATTGAGTTCGGTACGCTCACAGTCGTTACCGGTGTTTCGGGATCGGGCAAGAGCTCCCTGGTCACCGATACGATTGCGCCCGCGCTTACGAATGCCATCCATCGTTCGACGCGTCCCGTGGGGCCGTACAAGAAGATTGAGGGCATCGAGTGCATCGATAAGGTAATCGATATCGACCAGTCGCCGATCGGTCGCACGCCGCGTTCGAACCCTGCGACCTATATTGGCTTGTGGGATGATCTGCGTGCGCTATTTGCAAGCACGCCGGAGTCGAAGGCGCGCGGCTACTCGCCGGGACGTTTCTCCTTTAACGTAAGCGGCGGTCGCTGCGAGGCGTGCAAGGGCGATGGCCAGATCAAGATCGAGATGCACTTCCTTCCCGATATCTATGTCCCCTGTGAGGTATGTGGCGGCAAGCGTTATAACCGCGAGACACTCGAGGTTACCTACCGCGGCAAGACAATCTCGGACGTGCTCGACATGAGTGTCACCGAAGCACTGGCTTTCTTTGGGAATATCCCGCAGATTAAGCGCAAACTGCAGACCCTATATGACGTGGGTCTGGGCTACGTGAGCTTGGGCCAGCCCGCTACGACGCTTTCAGGCGGCGAGGCGCAGCGCGTGAAGCTCGCCAAGGAGCTTCATCGTCGTCAGACAGGCAAGACGTTTTACATTTTGGACGAGCCCACAACCGGCCTTCATTTTGAGGATGTTCGCCAGCTGCTCGACGTGTTGCAGCGCCTGGTCGATGCGGGCAACACGGTTCTGGTGATCGAGCACAACCTTGATGTCATCAAGGTTGCCGACCGCCTGATCGATATGGGCCCCGAAGGCGGTAATGGCGGCGGAACCGTCGTGGTCTCAGGCACGCCGGAGCAAGTCGCGGCGTGTTCGCAGAGCTACACGGGCAAGTTCTTGGCGCCGCTGCTCAAGCGTGACCGTGAGCGTCAGGCGCAGCTCGACGCGCAGTAAAAAGACGTTGTAGTACCGACGCGCCACCGATTCCTTCTGATTCGGTGGCGCTTCTGTGTGTCGAGATGGCATATGCGGCGGAATTGGCCCTATACTTAATCCTTGCGTCGCTCTGCGAGGGAAAGGATGTGCCATGGCAAAGGCTGTTAAGACGCCAAAAACCAATGCGATGCGCGAGCTGGAAAGCGCCGGCATCTCCTATGTTCTCCATACGTACGAAGACGATGGCGATGAATCGTCAGGTCTGGGCGTCGCGATTTCCGAGCAGCTTGGCGAGGAGCCCGGTCAGGGATTTAAGACTCTGGTCTGCACGACGCCGTCCAACGACCATGTCGTGTGCTGCATTCCCGTTGCCGACGAGCTCGACCTCAAGGCCGCCGCGCGCGCCGCAGGCGAAAAGTCGCTGACCATGATGCATGTCAAAGACTTGCTTGCCGCGACGGGGTATGTCCGCGGCGGTTGCAGCCCGGTCGGTATGAAAAAGCGCTTCCGGACGCTGATCGATGAGACATGCGTCCTTTGGGATACCATTTTTATCTCGGGTGGCAAGCGCGGCTATCAGCTTGAGCTTGCTCCCGATGACTTAGTTGCATTTTGCGGGGCGACGGTTGCCCCGATCACGAGAGAGGACTGAGCGATGCCGCAGGAAGAATCAAAGCGCGGAGCTCACTTTGCAAAAGGGTCGGCTCCTCAGACGCCCGCGCCCGAGGCCGCTTCGTTCGATAACGAGATTCGAAACGCCTGGTCCGCTGCCGCTGACCCGGGCGAGACGGCCGTGTACTTGCGTGCCGCCGGTGCCGGCACGGCGCTTCCCCGTACGGTTCTTTCTTCGGCTCGTCCCGATGAGACGGCTGTCTTTTTGGCCGCCGCTCAATCGAGCGCCAGCGTGACGCCGGTTGCCTCCGAGGCTCCTCGTGTGCCGCGTCCCGATGAGACGGCGGTGTTTTTGATGGCAGCCCAGGGAAAGAGCACGCCGCAGAGCGCTCCTGTCGTTCGTTCCGCCAAGCCCGCGGTTCATGATGATGGCGAACCGCTTCTTTCGGATGACGAATGGTCGCCGCTTGGTTCGACCGATCCCGTCGAGGGCGTGGCCATCGACGGTGATGACGATTGGGACCCTCTGTCGTTTTCTGCCCGAACCGTCGCTGCCAAAGAAGTTGACACGGTGTTTGGCGACCATGCCATATTCGATGATGATGCCGTATCCGGTAACAACATGCCGAACAGCGATGACGCCGCACCTGCTGATGACGCCGTTTTGGTTGACGATCCCTTTGCGATGACCGGCTCCTTTGCCGTCGTGGACGATTTACTGCCACAAGATGAGGTTCATGAGGACTCTCAGGACGACGTAGACGATATGGGTTCGTCGGACTACTCCACGGTTGGTCGTTCTGCTGGCCTCATGACCGTGCTGACCATCGTGTCGCGCGTCACCGGGTTTATCCGCACGTGGGCCATGGCGGCCGCCATCGGCATGTCGCTGCTCTCGTCCTCCTATCAGGTTGCCAACAACCTGCCCAACATGCTCTACGAGCTCGTGATGGGCGGCATGCTCGTTACGGCGTTTTTGCCGGTTTATATGGGCGTGAGGCGTGAGCAGGGCCGCGAGGCATCGAACGAGTATGTCGGCAACCTGCTCGGTATTCTGCTTCTGGTGCTGGGCGGCATCTCGCTGCTGGGCACCGTGTTTGCTCCCGGCTTTATTTGGACGCAGTCGTTCCTTTCGGGTAATGGCGACAGCATGGATACCGCTGCGTTCATGTTCCGCTTCTTTGCTATCCAAATTCTGTTTTATGGTTTGGGCTCGGTGTTCTCGGGTGTTCTCAACGCACACCGCGACTACTTCTGGTCGACGTTTGCCCCGGTTCTCAACAATGTCATCGTCATCGCCAGCTTTATGGGCTTTGCTCCCGTGTCTGCACAATTTGGCGAGCGGGTCGGCATTATCTTGATCGCAGCCGGTACGACCCTCGGCGTCTTTGTCCAGATGGCCTGCCAGATTCCCGCGCTCGGCAAGCATGGCGTGCATCCTCATATCCATATCGACTTTAAGGACCCCGCGCTGCGACAGACGATTGCGCTTGGTATCCCGACGCTGCTCGCCACGGTGTGCATGTTTGTCTCGACCTCCATTACCAATGCCGCCGCGCTGGTGGTGCAGCCCGAGACCGGCCCTTCCGTCATCGCATATGCGCGCCTGTGGTACACGCTGCCCTATGCGCTGATCGCCGCCTCGCTTTCGACGGCACTCTATACCGAACTCTCTCACGATGCGCAGGAGAAGGATTACGACAGCGTCCGCACGGGCATTTCGCGCGGTGTCGCCCAGATGCTCTTCTTCCTGATTCCGTTTGCGATGTACCTGATCGTCTTCGCCCGTCCGCTCAACATGATCTACTGCGCCGGCAAGTTCGATGAATCCGGTGTGGCGCTGGTGTCGGAGTTCCTTATCTATCTGGCACTTTCCCTGCCGCTCTTCGGCGTGGTCGTGCTGATGCAGAAGAGCTTCTCGGCCCTGCTCGATATGAAACCTTATAGCCGCTATTGCCTGTACTCCGCTATCGGTCAGGCCGGTTCGGTGCTGCTGTTTGGCGTGGTATTGGGCTACGGTATGCCGGCAATTGCGCTTTCGTACGTCGTTGACTACGTGGTCTTGGTCGGATGCTCGCTGTGGTGGCTGCGCCGTCGTCTACATGGCCTTCAGGTCAAGTCTATCCTGCACGGCGGTTTCTTCGGCCTGTTGTTCGGTGGGTTGGGCGCTGCCACGGGCGCCGGCGTCATGTGGGCACTTGAGCACTTTGTCGGAATGCTTGGCAGCTCGATCCTCATTACCCTGGGCTACGTTTGTGTTGCAGGCGTCGTCTCGCTCGCCGTGACTTTTGGCCTTGCCTTCGTCTTTAAGATGCCCGAGGTCTCGGCGCTGCTTCGTCGCAAGTAGGTGCGTGTGGCAGGTCACGACAACATTCCAACACTTGCCGAACAGGTTTCGCGCGTTCCCACGCAACCCGGCTGCTACCTTTGGAAAGATGCCAAGGGCGATGTCATCTATGTGGGCAAGGCAAAAAACTTGCGCGCCCGTATGCGTCAATACGTGACGCTGCAGGATGAGCGTCAAAAGATCCCGCTCATGATGCAGCTGGTGGCGAGCTTCGACTATATCGTGGTGGAGACCGAGCACGAGGCTTTGGTGCTCGAGCGCAATCTGATTGGCCAGTACCATCCGTACTTTAACGTCGATCTCAAAGACGATAAAAGCTATCCCTTTATCGCCATTACCAAGAGCGACTTGTTTCCGGCTATTAAATACACGCGAGAGCGTCATAAACCGGGAACGCGCTATTTTGGCCCCTATACCGATAGCCGTGCGGCGCGTGAGACCATCGATACGCTACGCAAGGTTATTCCTATTTGCTCGGCATCCTGTGCGGAATGGCGCCGCTGCCGCCGCATCGTCGAATCTCATAAGGGCGAAGAAGACATCGTCAATATGATTTGCGCGCAAAACGGGCGTCCCTGCTTTGACTACCATGTCGGGCGCGGACCGGGCGCATGCGTCGGCGCGATTTCGCCTGCCGACTATGCCAAGAACGTCAAGCGTGTCGAACGTTTCTTGTCGGGCCATCGCAAGGATGTCGTCGACGAGCTTACGTCCGAGATGACGGAGGCAGCCGAGACGCTCGATTTTGAGCGTGCGGCGCGCGTCAAGCGTCGCCTGGAAGTCATTAGGGGCCTGGACGATCGCCAACAGGTCGTTTTTCCATCAAGCGTCGATATCGACGTCATCGGCTTCTATCGCGAAGAGACTATCTCTGCCGCCTGTGTCTTTGTCGTTCGCGAGGGCCGAACGGTTCGAACTTGTGAGTTCATCCTCGATAAGGGCCTGGATGTCGACGAGGAAGAGCTTCAATCGGGCTTTCTTAAGCGCTATTACGACGAGACGGCTGATATTCCAGCCGAGGTCAATCTTTCTGTCGAGCTTGAGGATGCCGAAGCGTTGGGGGAGTGGCTTGCGGGCAAGCGCGAACGCTCTTGCCATCTCCATAGGCCGCAGCGCGGCGAAAAGCACCGCCTGCTCGATATGGCTTCCAAAAATGCGCGCCATGCCCTCATGCGCTACATGATGCGCACGGGGTATGCTGACGATCGCACCAATCAGGCGCTCCTGGAGCTCGAAAGTGCGCTGGCGCTGCCTGCGCCGCCGTTGCGCATCGAGTGTTTCGATATCTCGACGTTGCACGGCACCTTTACCGTCGCTTCGATGGTGGTATTTACCAACGGCCGTGCCGACAAGGGCCAGTATCGTCGCTTTAAAATTCAGGCCGAATTGGACGAGGCGAACGACTTCGTATCGATGTCCGAGGTTCTGGGGCGTCGCTATGCTCCCGAGCGCATGGCGGACGAGCGCTTTGGCTCGCGTCCCGACTTGCTCGTTGTCGATGGCGGCAAGCCGCAATTGACCGCTGCAATTAAGCAACTTGAGGCGCTTGGCCTCGATATACCAGTTTGCGGCTTGGCAAAGGCCGATGAGGAGGTTTTCGTGCCGTGGGACGAGACTCCCGTCGTGCTGCCGACCGGCTCCGCATCGCTTTATCTGATCAAGCAGGTTCGCGATGAATCCCACCGATTTGCGATTACGTTCCACCGCGAGTTGCGCGATAAGGCTATGACGGTTTCGGTGCTTGACGACGTTCCGGGCGTGGGACCCACCAGAAAACGTGCCATTATGCGCCATTTTGGCTCGATGAAGCGTTTACGCGCAGCAAGCGAGCAGGAGATTGCAGAAGTTCGAGGCGTTCCGGCCGATGTCGCCAAAGCGGTCCACGAGGCACTTGTTGCATGGAATGCCGAGCGCGCCCAGGCATCGGCCAACCGATCCGAAAACTAAACGCGCCTCTAAACAACTGATATACATGATTGGCTGATTTTCAATCATTTATTTCGCGGCGATTACCTGCTGATTTCGGGTTTTATTAACGCTAAAACGTTTGACTAGCCATGGTGAATAACCCTGCTATCCTGCGGGTTGACGAAGACTGATATCTCACCTCGTCGATACATACTGTCTGGCGAATCGTTTGTCAATGAATTCGGTGAACGGTAGTAAATACCGTTCAAGCGTATGTATGTATCGGTCGCCGAGCGCGGCACCTCAGTTGGGTTCGTCGGTAGGTAAGGTATATATCGTCCGCAAGTTGCGCGGGGGCAAGTCTAGGTGCTCCCGGGTAAGATTCTCTATTGATAGGAGAAGACATGGCCATCATCAACAAGGGTATGTCCAGGCGTTCGTTCCTCGGCCTCACCGGCAGCGTCGCTGCTGTCGCAGGGCTTGGTCTCACCGGCTGCGGTGGCAGCTCTAACGACGAGGGTTCCGCTTCCGGTTCCACCGATTCCGCCAACCGTGGCGGCGGCGTGATCACCGCTGGTTCCGCTTACGCTCCGTCCAGCTTCGACCCCGCCAGCACCGGCTCCGCTGTGGGCCTGGGCGCTAACTGGCACGTCATCGAGGGTCTTTACGGCATCGATTACCACGACTACAGCACCTTCAACGAGCTTGCCACCGATGATCCCAAGTCCGTGGACGACACTACCTTCGAGGTCACCATCCGCAAGGGTGCCAAGTTCTCCGATGGTACCGAGGTCACTGCTGACGACGTCGTTGCCTCCTACACCGCTTGCGCTGCTTCCGCTACCTATGCTCCGTTCTTCCAGCCCTTCGAGTCCATCGAGGCCAAGGACGCCAGCACCGTAACGGTCAAGACCAAGGTCCCCAACTTCTCCCTGCTCAAGGATCGTCTGGCCATCATCCGCGTTACCCCGGCTACCCAGGCCGAGGAGGATCGCGCCAAGCAGCCGATCGGTTCCGGCCCCTGGATGTACGACTCTATCTCCGATACCGAGATCACCCTGGTTCCCAACCCCGAGTACAACGGTGAGTATGCTGCCGAGGATAAGAAGATCCAGTACAGCATCCTGACCGACCCCACCGCTCGCGTTACCGCTCAGCAGGAGGGCTCCACGCTCGTTATGGAGCTCGTCACCGCTGACGCCGTCGACCAGCTCGAGAGCGCTGGCTGCAAGATCGATAACGTTCAGGGTTTCGGCACCCGCTTCATCATGTTCAACGTCGCCAAGGAGCCTTGGAACAACGTCAAGGTCCGTCAGGCCGTCATGTACGCGCTCGACACCGAGAAGATGATCACCAACACCTTCGCCGGCCTTGCCACCGCTGCCAGCTGCTACCTGCCCAAGAGCTTCACCAACTATCATGAGGCTTCCACGGTGTACAAGACCGACGCCAAGAAGGCCAAGAAGCTCATTGAAGAGTCTGGCATCACCCCGGGCGCTATCACCCTGCGCACTACCGACAACGAGCAGATCAAGGGCATGGCCGCCCAGGTCAAGAACGACCTCGACGCTCTCGGCTTCGATGTGACCATCCAGACCGATACCTCGCCGGCCACCTACGCTGCCATCGACGGCGGCGAGGCCTACGATATCCTTCTCGCTCCTGGCGATCCGTCCTGCTTCGGCGCCGACCCCGACCTGCTGCTCAACTGGTGGTACGGCGACAACGTCTGGATGCAGACCCGTTGCCCGTGGAAGGAGTCCGCTGAGTGGGAGAAGCTCCACGGTCTCATGGACGAGGCTCTTGCCGCCGAGGGCGACGAGCAGCAGAAGAAGTGGAACGAGTGCTTCGATATCATCGCTGACAACGCCGTTCTGTACCCCGTTGTCCACGTCAAGACCGTCTCCGCTTCCTGGGACGATCCGTCCACCGCGCCCAACGGCGAGGCCCTCGATGGCTTCAAGGGCATCGGCACGACGAGCATGTCCTTCAGGGGCGTCGCGACCGTCAAGGCCTAAGACTCGCTTGAGTCATATGTGGGGCGTCGGTCGTAAGGCAACGTCCTCATAGTTGAAACAAAGACCCGGGCGACCTCGATGTCGCTCGGGTCTTGTAATGAGTATCCATACTCATATACCAGTTGGTCCTACCGACAAAAGAAAGGGGAGAGAACGTGAACAACTTTCTACGTTTGATTGGAAGGCGTCTCGTGGCGCTGCCGATCATGGCATTGGGCGTCACCGTCCTGGTGTTCTTCCTTATGTCGTTCTCCAAGACCGACCCCGCCTATACGGCGTTGGGTGACGGTGCCTCGCCCGAGGCGGTTGCCGAGTACCATGAGAAGTATGGTCTGGACGACCCCTGGCCCGTGCGCTACGTGCGCTACATGGGCGATCTGATCCATGGTGACATGGGCACCTATGGTGCTGCTCGCAACTCCGTTGCCAAGCGCATCTCCACGGCCCTGCCCGTCACGATGCAGCTGACCTTTATCGGTCTTGCCATCGGTGCGGTCGTCTCGTTTTTGCTCGGCGTCATCGCGGCACTGTATCGCGATAAATGGCCGGACCAAGTGATCCGCGTCTTCTCCATCGCCGGCTTGGCAACCCCGTCGTTCTGGCTTGCCGTCCTGTTGATTCTGCTGTTCTCTTCCTACCTTAAGGTGCTTCCGGCGTCCGGTGCTCTACCTCACTTCACCACCAACCCGGCTGGCTATCTGGGACGTATGATCATGCCCGCAATCGCTCTGGCATTCCCGCTGACAGGTCAGATGACTCGTATCGTGCGTACGGCCATGGTTGAGGAGCTCGATAAGGACTATGTCCGTATGGCTCGCGGCGCCGGCGTTCCCGAGAAGGTCGTCGTCGGCATCAACGTTTTGCGCAACGCGCTGATCACCCCGGTCACCACCCTCGGTCTTAAGATCGGTTACCTTATGGGCGGTGCTGTCGTCATCGAGGTCATCTTCAACCTCCCCGGCATGGGTACTGCGATTCTGCAGGGCGTTCAGGGCAACGAGGCGAACCTGGTTCAGGGCGTCGTCATCGTCGTTGCTCTTGCCTTCATCATCATCAACATCGTGGTTGACATGCTCTACCTGCTCATCAACCCGCGCATCAGGACGGTGTAGATTATGGTAAAGATTCGAGAGAAGCAAACCGAGCAGCTCGAGAAAGCTGCCTCCAAGGGGCTCAAGCTCGGTGGCTGGAAGAAGATGACGCTGTCTTCTAAGATTGCCGCCGTCGTGCTGGTGCTGGTCGCCCTGACCGCGATTCTGGCGCCCCTTCTTGCCCCCTATAGCCCGGTCGAGATCTTTACGGCTCGCCAGGCTCCCGGCAATGGATTTATCTTCGGTACCGACGATAAGGGCCGCGACATCCTGTCGCGTATGCTTTACGGTGGCCGTTACTCGCTGATCATCGGCTTCGGTGCTACTGCCATGGCCCTGGTCTGCGGCTCGATCGTGGGCGCCCTCGCGGCTGTTTCGCGCAAGTCCGTTTCCGAGGCGATCATGCGCATCCTGGACATCATCATGTCCATCCCGGGCATCGCCCTCGCTGCCGTCTTCGTCTCCATCCTGGGCAATTCCGTGCCGTCGATCATCTTCGCCATCGGCTTTATGTATACTCCGCAGATTGCTCGTATCGTGCGCGCCAACATCGTGTCCGAGTACGGCGAGGACTATGTCCGCGCGGTCATCGTTTCCGGCGCCAAGGCTCCGTGGATTTTGATCAAGCATGTTCTGCGTAACTGCATCGCCCCGATCATGGTCTTCACCGTTACCCTGGTCGCCGACGCCATCATCTTCGAGGCCTCGCTGACCTTCATCGGCGCTGGTATCCAGGAGCCCACCGCTACCTGGGGCAACATCCTCGCCGACGCCCGCGGCGGCGTGCTCGCCGGCCGTTGGTGGCAGGCACTGTTCCCGGGCCTGGCCATCATGATCACCTGCCTGGCGCTCAACATCCTCTCCGAGGGCATTACCGACGCCATGGCCGCTGCTCCCTCCGCCGCCCTGGATCCGACCGATTCCTCCAAGCGCCGCGAGGCCGACCTGCTGGTCTCCGACCCCGTTCGCGCCTACAAGGAGCAGGCTCAGTCCCTGTCCGCCCGCCTTGGCGCCCTGCGCGATGTCGAGCTCAAGCGTAACGACCGCCATGTGCCCGATGAGTCCGTTGAGCCGATCCTTTCGGTCCGCGATTTCTGCATCCAGTTTGAGCACCACGGTGACATCAACGTCGTCGACCATGTCAACTTTGATGTACGTCCTGGCCAGACCATGGGCCTGGTCGGTGAGTCCGGCTGCGGTAAGTCCATCACCACGCTGGCCATCATGGGTCTGACCGATGATGACGAGCACCTTTCCGGTGAGGTTCTCTGGGAGGGTCGCGACCTGCTCAAGATGAGCAAAAAAGAGTGGTTCGGCCTGCGCGGTACCGATATCGCCATGGTCTATCAGGACGCCCTGTCCTCGCTCAATCCCTCCATGCTCATTTCCGCCCAGATGAAGCAGCTCACCAAGCGTGGCGGCACCCGTAGCGCCGAGGAGCTCCTGGAGCTCGTGGGCCTCGACCCCAAGCGTACGCTCGAGAGCTATCCGCATGAGCTTTCCGGTGGTCAGCGTCAGCGCGTTCTGATCGCTATGGCCCTTACCCGCGACCCCAAGCTGGTCATCTGCGACGAGCCCACGACCGCTCTGGACGTTACCGTCCAGAAGCAGGTCATCAAGCTGCTCAACGACCTTCAGGCCAAGCTCGGCTTTGCCATGATCTTCGTTTCGCATGACCTGGCTCTGGTCGCCGAGGTTGCCCATAACATCACGGTTATGTACGCTGGCCAGGTTATCGAGCAGGCGCCCACCAAGGAGCTGCTCACCAACCCGATCCACGAGTACACTCGCGGTCTTCTGGGTTCCGTCCTGTCCATCGAGAGCGGTTCGGGCCGCCTGCACCAGGTGCCCGGCGCCGTTCCGAGCCCGCGCGATTTCCCCAAGGGCGATCGCTTCGCGCCCCGCTCGAGCCATCCGCGCATTGGCCTGGACACCCGTCCGGTCTTCAAGCGCGTGCCCGGCACCGAGCACTTCTATTCCGAGCTCCCCGACGAGGTGCTCAAGGCAAATGGTTTGACCCCTCACGCGGAGGTGATGTAGATGAGCGAGACCGCAGTCAACGGCGTCGAGCCGATCATCTTCCTTGATGACGTCCACGTCACCTTTAGGACCCGTACCGGCTCGATTCTGCACCCCAACCTGGTTCACGCCGTCCAGGGTGTAACGATTAAGCTCATGCCCGGACAGACCATCGGCATCGTCGGCGAGTCCGGTTGCGGAAAGTCCACCACCGCTAACGTCATGTGCGGCCTGCAGGCCCCCACGAGCGGCAAGGTCTACTTTAAGGGCAAGGACGTTACCAAGCGTACCGCCGAGGACCGTCGCCACATGGGCCGCGTCATCTCGGTCGTGTTCCAGAACCCAGCCACGGCGCTCAACCCCCGCATGGTCGTTCGCGAGCAACTGCTCGACCCCATGCGCGTCCACAACCTGGGTACCGAGGCCGAGCAGGAGAAGCGCGTCAAGGAGCTCTTGGAGCTCACCGGTCTGCCCAGCTCCGCCGCCGAGGTTCTTCCCGGCCAGCTTTCGGGCGGCCAGCGCCAGCGCGTCGCAATTGCCCGTGCCCTGTCGCTGAACCCCGATGCCATCATCGCCGACGAGCCCACCTCGGCTCTGGACGTTTCGGTCCGCGCGCAGATTCTGAACCTGCTGACCGACCTTAAGAAGGAGCTCGGCCTGGCCATGGTCTTCATCAGCCATGACATCCAGACGGTCCGCTATATCTCTGACGACATCATCGTTATGAATGGCGGCAAGATCGTCGAGCAGGGCGAGGCCAAGCAGGTCTTCCAGCACCCTCAGGACCCCTACACCAAGATGCTGCTTGGCGCTGCGCCGTCGCTGCTGCATCCCAAGCTCGGCGAGTAGCCTCGCTTTCCCTCCCGTGCGCCCGGTTCCCTTACCGGGCGCACCTCCGTTGCGATTTCGAAAGGCTGGGTTCACGAGCCATGCCAAGTGCTCAGGAGCTACAACAGCAATTTGGTGAATATCGAGGCGCTATGCCCCGTCCATCGGATTTCGATCTCTTTTGGAAGGACCGCATGGCCGAGGCCGACGCCGTCGAGCTCGACTACGCGATTGAGGCGGCTTCGGTTGCGGATTCCGCGACCTGTCGGTTTTTCGACCTCTGGTATACCGGCATGTGTGGCGCACGCCTGCATGCCAAGTGCCTTAAACCCGTCTCGGACGAGCCCGTGCCATTGGTACTTCAGTTCCATGGATATCCGGGTGCGAGCCGCAGCTGGTTTGAGCAGGCGTCGTTTGCTGGCATGGGCATGGCGCTCATTGCTCTCGATTGTCCTGGCCAAGGAGGCCCCTCCGAGGACATTGGTGGATTTGCGGGCACGACGGTCGCGGGCCATATCGTCGCCGGTATCGACGGCGATCCGGCCAACCTCTACTATGTCCGCCTGCATCAGGATATCCGCATTCTGTGCCGTATCGTTCGCGAGCTCGAGGGCATCGATCTTACCCGCGTGTATGTGAACGGCGCATCGCAGGGCGGCGGTTTGGGCATTGCGACCTGCGCGCTTAACAGCGAGCTTATCAATCGCGCCGCCATCCTCTATCCCTTCCTGTCGGACTTCCGCCTGGTTTGGGATCTGGACGCCGACGATATTGCCTACGAGGGCCTGCGCTATTGGTCGCGTTGGTTTGACGAGGACTCGACTCGTATCGAGGAAGCCTATGCCAAGCTGGCGTACTTCGATTCCAAGAATTTTGCCCCCATGGTCAAGTGCCCCGTGCTGTTTGGCACGGGCACGGCCGATATCGTCTGTCCGCCGGCAACGCAGTTTGCGGTGTACAACAACCTGTCCTGTGACAAGCGTCATGAGTTCTTTGAAGGCTTTGGCCACGAGGAGATTCAGGATTTTGACGATTTGATCATTCCGTTTTTCTGTGAGGAAGGGGAGGCTCATGTCTAAGTGCGAGAGCAATGTTGACGAGCTGATCGTCCCCGGGCTCGCGGGGATTGCTGGGACGGTTTCGTCAAGGCTCTTCGATTTCCGGGATTGGCGCGGCGATGCTTCGGCGGATGTTTCCGAATTAGAGACAGCCGCTTCGGACCTTGAGGTTTGCGGGCTGACTGTTACGGCGATTGATTTCGCCAATCCGTGCGCGCGCTACTCCGAGGTTTCCTTTGAGCTCGGCGGGTATGTCGTGCACGGCCGTTTGATTGAGCCCTCAGGCCGCGCCCGAGCATCCGAGCTTGTTCCGCTCTGTCTGATGTTTCACGACATCGATCGACCCGTGCGTGGATGGCATCACATGACGAGGTTTGCCGCCATGGGATATGCCGTGCTTGCACTAGACGACGTTGTTGCTGGTGCGGACGACCTGCAGTGGGGGATTGTTTCGCCCGCTTTTGTCGGGCGCGTCCGTTGGGGCTGCGCGTTGGCGAAGGTTGCGCG
>CATYHY010000009.1 GCA_958407085.1 uncultured Collinsella sp.
GGAAAACCGCGCATTCGTGCGTCTCCGCACCACCATCTAGGCCATCGATTATTACCGTCAAAATGGTATCACGCAAAAGGGCCTCGCACGCAGGCGAAGCCCAAGGTAAAAGCTATTGTTTGCGATAGGAAAATGCGGTGAAGGTCGCAGCCTCTAGTGCTTGCCGCCGTGGCTGTTGAGCCAGATATTGCGGCCCAGCATAAGCGCCAGCACCAGCGCGCTCACGTAGCCCATAAAGCCAATGACTGGGATACCAAACACAACCGGCTCGATGCGTGCGTAGTACACCACCGACGAACCGATAAACAGACCGGCGATCACAATTGCCATCGACATGCGGTCGATAATTCCGCCCAGCTGTCGCAGCGCCTTATCGCTGCTCATGATCTGCGTGTTCACCTTAAGCTGCCCGCGTGTGAGCATACGCGAAGCCAGCCCCAGGTACTCAGCCGCCTCGAGTGAGCCCTTCGCTGCGCGATAGCTGCTCGCGGCAAAGTCGCGGCTCATCTCGCGCATGCGGGCATAGATGCTCTTCTCGTTTTTGATATGAGCCTGAATGATCTGGATCATGTTGACGTTGGGCATGTACTCGGTCAGCAGACCCTCGAGCGTCACCATGCCGCGCGCGAACATTGTCACCACGCTCGGCAGCTCAACGTCGTTTTTGCGCGCCAAGTTTAGCAGCGAGGTCAAAAACTCGCCGATATCCAGATCCTTCAGGTCAAGGCCCGCAAAGTCAGCCACGATAAAGTCAAGATCGGACAAAAAGGCCGAATGATCGAGCTCAGCCGAGTCGCCACGCGTCACGGCGAAGCGCATGAGCGAATCCTTGAGCTTTGGCACGTCGCCCTCGGCCACGGCAAAGATCATATCCTTGACGATACCGCGGTCGTGGCTCGACATGCGCCCGACCATACCCAAGTCGATAAAGTAAACGATGCCGTCCTTGAGAATGATGTTTCCCGCATGCGGGTCGGCATGGAAAAAGCCGTCGTCGAGCACCTGCGTCGAGTAGTCCTCGACGATTGCGGCACCGATCTTTTCCAAGTCATAGCCCTCGGCCACCAAGCGTTCAGGATCGGCGATGGAGATGCCGTCGACGTAGTCCATGACCACCACGTGCTCGGTGCACAGGTCCAGATAGGATTTAGGGCACGTCACGCCATGAACGCTCTTATGGAACTCGTAGAAGTCGTTGAGGTTTTTGGCCTCGGCCAAAAAGTTGGTCTCCTCGCGAAACGAGGTCCACAACTCCTCGACTACGCCGTGCAGGTCAACGAATTGATCGGTGTTGACGAACTTGGAAACGATACGCACCACCGAGCGGATGATATCGATGTCCTGTGCCATAACCTGCTGTGCACCGGGGCGCTGCACCTTGACGGCCACGTCCTCGCCCGTCACCAGACGAGCGCGGTGCACCTGCGCGAGCGATGCGCTACCAAGCGGGTTGGGGTCGATCGCATCGAACATCTCCCCCAGGCGCAGGCCGTATTCTTCTTCCAGACAACTGAGTACGACCTCGTACGGCACCGGCTCCACGTCGGAGCGCAGACGACGCAGCTCGTCGCAAAAGCGTTGCGGCAGAATCTCGGACCGGTTGGCCAGAATCTGTCCCATCTTGACGAACATGGGGCCGAGTTCCTCGAGCAGGCGGCGCAAACGAACCGGCGTGAGGTTATCCCACACGCGGTACTTTTTGACCAGGCGAACGATCTGCCCAATGCGTTCGCGACGACCCGCCGGCGTGAGCTGGTATTCCTCGTCCGGCGCCATCGCGTCGGGCTCCTCGGGCACCATATCGACAGCGCGCGGCTTCTTGCGAGCGCCCGAGACGGCGGCGTCGACCTCATCGACAACCGCCGCCTCGTCACCCAAGGGATCTAGATTGTTGTAATCGGTGGTGGAATCTGCCATCTGCGCTGCTACTCGGCCTCTTCGGTATCCTTCGCATCGTCGGGCTCAACGGACTCGACGGGCACCGAGGTCACGTTGTCCTCGACCGAATCGACGATGTCGCGCACATGGGCCAGGAAGGCAGTGCGCTCGGGAGCGGTCATGACGCGGACCCGGGCAAGGATGAGCTCGTCAAGCACGCGCTGGGCCGCGGTCTCGCCCTGCATGCCCAAGCGCTCGGTCAGATCGGAGATGGTACCGCCGGCCTGCTCGAACATGTCGGACACACTGCGGGCGATATCGGGGGTGGCGGTGTCCTTGCGGACCTGCTCGCCCTTGGTGTTAAGGTCGTCGAGGACCTTCTTGCCGCCTTCGACAGCAACGGCGGCAGCGCCAAAGCCCACGTTAATGGCGCCGTTAACAAGCTGATCGAGTTTCATAACCATGGTTGTCTCCAATCACAAACAACTGCATTGGCGTTCTTGTACCCAAGATTGAGCGAAAGCGACAAAGCGTTTTAGCGCTATTCGATCGACGGGAAATCCCTACCTCACGTTGTCATTCATCGCGAAAGAGTTCTTCATGGCGCAGCTCGTGGTGTAAAGCACCTTGCCCAGCAGGGCATCGGTCTCCACGCGAACACGCTCGGCAAAGGCCTCGTTGGCGCGTGCAAGCTCTGCAGGCACCTCGACCTCGGGCAGAGCGGCTACGGCAGCGTCGACGTCATGGATCTGCTTGTGGCCCATGCCACCGATCTTCTCCTGATAATCCTCGACCGCGCGGCCGCACTCATGGAAGCGGACGTCAGCCAGCGCGCCGATCAGGCGGTTGGCCCAGTAGAAGTTTTCGGACGTCACGCGAGCCTGCGTGTCGGCATAGTACTCGGGCATAGTCTCGACGTTGGCGTACAGCGGAACCAGCGCGTTAAACGAGTTGGAGCCAAAGGCCATCCACTGCACGGCGCGGTAGGCCGGCTGCGCATAGGGGCGCAGCTGCAACACGGCAAGCTGGCTGTTGCGGTTGATGCCGATGGGGCGATAGGCACCACGCGTAGCGGGCGTGCCCTTGCTGCCGTAGCAGTCGTACTCCGTGCCCTGGTAGTGGCTCGAGAGCACGTACTTGATGTCCTCGATGGTCACCTTGCGCTCGGGCACGCGGCTCCAGGGGATATCGTCGCTCTCGGGCGTGTAGTCGGCGTCGGGGCCATCCCACACGTCGCTGGGGTTGAGGCAGCGCTGCATGTACCAGGCGCGCGGCGTGTTGTAGACATGGTCGCTGTCGCTGTGCGAGCCAAAGGCCTCGCGCGGGTTAAAGACGGCAGCCGGGCCGTCGCTCTCGACGCCCAGCGTCAGGTCCAGATGCCACTCGGCCATCCAGGCGCGCAGGTCGGCCGAGCACATGTGGTCGGTCTGGGCGCCCTCGGCGTCATCCAGGTCAAAGCTGTCGATACCCAGCTGGTTGGGCATGGTCACATAGGCGTCGTCAGGCACGCGCTTGGCAATCCAGTGGTGGCCGCCGAT
Organism: uncultured Collinsella sp.; assembly: GCA_958407085.1. Classification (GTDB taxonomy): domain Bacteria; phylum Actinomycetota; class Coriobacteriia; order Coriobacteriales; family Coriobacteriaceae; genus Collinsella. Next base: position 3,417 of record CATYHY010000009.1, read on the forward strand.
GGTCTCGAGCCACCAGATCTCGTCCACGTCGCTAAAGGCGATACCGTTGTTCTCGTAGGTGCCGTAGCGCTCGAGCAGGTCGCCCAAGATACGCACGCCGTCGCGGGCGGACTTGGCATACGGCAGCACCAGGGTCACCATGTCCTCCTCGCCCAGGCCACCGGGCTGCGCCGGCACATAGCCGTCCTCACCCTCGTTGCCCTTGGCGGGCGCGTAGTCCACGAGCGGATCGGCGCCGCGGACGCGCTCGTTGGTGGTAAGCGTCTCGGTTGCGGACATGCCAACATTGAGCTCGTTGAAACCGGCCTCGGCCCAGATACCGTGGCCCGGGACAACATCGGGGACGCTCGTATAGCGCATGGGGTTATCGGGCAGCTCAACGGTCAGGTGGCTCAGGACGCTCGTGTAGACACGCGGCTGCTCGTCGGGATGCACTACGCGCATGCGCTTGGGCTCAAATACCCCGTTGGACGAGTCCTCGTTACGCGCGACCAGGGTCGACCCGTCGTAGCTTGCGTTTTTACCGACCAGAATCGTTGTGCACGGCATGCGCATCCTCCTTGAGCGAAGAAATCAAACGGCAACAGTGTATCGCTTCGGCGCAGAAAGGGCGAAACCACGGCCTCGGCAGCCCCCGTGGTCAAAAAATGCCAAATATGAGTACTGTCACAAATTTAGTGGCAGCAAATTGCACTGTTCCGGGCGCCGGGAATCCTCACCTGTCCAAAAACTGAGTCTAGTAATTCCCCATACGTCCAATAAAATTGGCTCTTTAACGATATTACTTATCGCTAAAGAACCAAAATGATCTCAAACATATGCGACTAACTTGGCAACAGTACTCATATTTGGCATTATTTGACCACGGGGTATCTAACCAACCCCCTAAACAGCCTCCAAACGCCTATTTTACCGCGCGCTCAGCCGCCTCGATCACGTGCTTGGCGAGAATTGCTGTCGTCACGGCGCCCACGCCACCCGGCACGGGGGTGATTGCGCCAACAACCGGCTCCGCGGCATCAAAATCGACGTCGCCGACCAGCTTGCCAGCGGCTTCGTCCCAATTAATGCCAACATCGATAATCGCCTGGTCCTCGCGGACCGCATCTGCGCCAATCGTGCGCGCGCGTCCAACGGCGGCAACCACAATGTCGGCAGCACAGCACTCGGCGGCAAGATCGCGCGTATGCGTATGGCACGTCGTCACGGTTGCGTTGCGCGCCGTAAGCATGGCGGCAACGGGGCGGCCAATTACCAGTGAGCGTCCGACCACAGCAACCTTGGCCCCATCCAGCTCAACGCCGTAATGATCCAGCAAAGCAAGCACGGCTTCGGCTGTGCAGGGGGCAAAACCCTCGCCGCGCCCCGAAAGCGTGGTGAGCAGCGAAGCCGGCGTCATGGAGTCAACGTCCTTGGCGGGATCGAGCGCTGCGGCGACGGCGTTCTCGTCAAGGCCGGCGGGCAGCGGGCGGAACATCAGACAGCCATGAACAGCCGAATCGGTATTGATGTCCTCAATGGCCGTCAACAGCTCTTCTTGCGAAACACCGGCAGAAAGCAAAACGCGACGAGCCTCAATCCCCACTTTTTCGCAACGCTTGAGCGCACCGCGCTCGTAGGATAGGTCGTCCTCGCGTTCACCTACACGCACGATAGCCAACGTCGGAACAACGCCCCGCTCGCGCAGGGCCGCGCAGCGAGCAGCAAGTTCCTCGGTCAAAGCGCGAGCAACGGGAGCACCCTTCAGCAGTTCAGCCATGGCTATCCCCTCTTCCTTGCAGCGTCGGCGGCGCGGCGCGCCAGCGCATCGGCGCGCGGCAGCCACGTATCCAGCATCTCATCGCACGCCGCCTCGAGCTCCTCGGCACGCACCCGGTCTTTCATAGATGTGGTGTTGGCAAAGAGCGTCAGGCTCGCGCCCTGCATGGCGGCGCGGCAGAATACGGCACCGCATGCCACGTCGGACAGCAGCTGTCGGGAGCCCTTGTCCGCCATGTCCTCGAGCAGCGCCAGTGCGCGCCCGCAGGCATCCATAATGCGATACGGCGGCATGGCGGCCACGTGCAGCGCATCCTGAATCGCCGCAGGCCGAGCTGGGTCCTCGCGCGGAATACCGTACGCAGCGGACACCTGGCCGTACGCACGAACGTCCTCGGCGACCAGGTCCACAAGTTCCTGCGCCAACTCGTCTGCCTGGGCAAACGCGCGCGTCAGGTCATCCGCACGATCAGCAAGCGCGGGATTAGTCGCACCGTAGCGGGCAACCATTCCGCACAGCGAGGCGCCCAGCGCGCCCACAAAGGCGCTCGCGCTGCCACCGCCGGGAACCGGCTCGCGCGCGGCAAGCGCCTCGGCAAACCCGCGGCAGGTCTTGTCCATCATCTCTTGGCTCATACGCATGCACCTTCAAGTCATATACATCGGTCGGGTGGAAACCGCCGACCGACCGCATCGGTCACATAATGGTGCTAAGTCTAGCCCATAAGTACATAAGCGTCAGCGCACCTGGCCATCGCGGATTTCTATGACGAACGATAGGCGTCGGCACCGCAAACATGGGAAACATGGCCCGCCTTTCGGGACTTTCGGACGTCACAAACTGGGGCATATCTATAAACAAGGAACCTGTTGGGGCAACGCCCGCGTACACGCGCCCCTTTAAAACAACGTGCACCTCACCCCGGGGAGGGCCGACAGCATCGGCCCTCCCCTCTTTTGCGCCCGAACATATTGCCACTTAACGGCGCAAATCCGGCCCTCAGAATGGGACACATGGCCCACCCGAGCGAGCCGCTCGCGCGTACAGTAAAGGCAGGTAATCCATGGGCGGTTACAGATCGAGGAGGACACGACCATGAAAAAGAAGGCCTTTGCGATTCTCACCCTCTGCATCAGTCTCTTTGCCGCGGTTGCCCTGGTGGGCTGTGGCGGAAGCGGCGGCGCTACCGGCAGTGGCGGTGGCGGCGGATCAGAAAAGCCAGCCGTGGATATGAGGACCGACTTCATTTGGTTTAAGGTCGAGGTCCCCGAGGGCGTCGAGATCACCGACGTCGCAGGCGACACCGCCGACAGGGCCCAGTTTAAGTTCACCGAGAGCGAGCACGCCAGCGATCGCTTCATCCCCGTCTTCGACTCTGACAAGAACGCCGATGAACTGTTCGACTACGAGGCCAAATGGAAGGCCAACTCTGGATGGACCGAGAGCGATCCCGTTAAGTACAACGGCAAGACCTGGCGCAGTGCCTACTTCACGCACTCGGGCGGCGTAACGACCGAATACTTCACCGACGTTGACGGCGGCAGTGTGTATGTGCGTATCGACAACGTCGAGGAGCACAAGGACGCCGTCGAGACCATGATGAAGTCCCTGGAATTTGCCGATGACATCGCCGAGGCCAAGACCGAGGCCATGGACGTCAAGCTCGACGATATCGAGATCAAGCGCTAAGCGACTGGCGAGTGCAGCGGGAAACACGGGCGCAGTGCAAACAAGCGACGGTACCCCAGCGCTTCGTACCCAGGGAGGGCCGGTAAACCGACCCTCCCTTTCTTATGCCGGTAGCCAACGAACGCGAGGATGCCGGACGCCGGAACCGCTCCAAATGTAGCAACAGTACGAAAACGACAAGCACCCCAACACGTCCGCCCGCCGATTTATTGCGCCGCGCAGACAATTAAACCAGCATCTTTAAACATCTGGGCAGTATAGTGACCAAAACTATCGCATAACCGCACTCTGCGAATGGAGAAGTTATGACCGAACACCATGCCATCAGCCGCCGAGCGTTTACGCTGGGCCTAGGGCTTGCGGCGTTGTCACCACTTGCAAGCCTGCCCGAAACCGCAGCGCCGGGCATTCCCCTGCGAGCGGCATTTGCAGACAACACACCCGCACCGTCGGACAGCCTCGACAATTTCGTCATTCGCCTTCGCCCCGCGGGCTATTTTCGCACCGCGAGCGTCAACCAAGACGGCAACGTTCGCGGCAACGTCTGCCACCTGTTTAACGACGGCACGTCCAGCAAGCTCATCCTTGAGAACGTAACGACCAAGAATGACGATACAAACTGGTATGCTATCCGCACCTTGCTCAATTTCGAAGAGCATAAAAAGACGGGCTACAGCATTTGGTCGGTCGATGGCGACTCGGACAAAGACGGAAAGGTCATCCACGTATGGAGTGGCGAGCATGACGGCAAGCCCAGCCGCTCTTTTGCGTTCGAGCGGCAATCAAACGGAACCTATATCATCCGAGACCGCACGGTCGAGAAAGAAACCGAGAAAAAAGACATTAAGTACCTGACAATAGAATCGAACGGCGAAGACCAGGACAACAATAAGATCTGCCATAAGAGTAAGAGCATTCCGTGGGAGCTCGAACTTATCGGTTACGACATGAAAAAGAACGATGCCACGGTTAGCAGCCTCGACTGGATCACGTACAGCAGCTACGTCGATGGGCCATGTTGGATGAAATACGTCGACGACAACAAGTTCCTCGACGAGCTGAGCATCCCGGGTACGCACGATTCGGGCACCTGTAGCGTGGACAACGACACTGAGCCCCAATCCTCGCAAGTAAAATGCCAGCAGGATTACATTCCCACGCAGTTGCTCGAAGGCATTCGCTATTTTGATATCCGGCTCGGAAAGGGCGATGACCCCGGCATCGACCACGGGATTTTCTACCTACTCAAAAAAGACGGGAACTATCTGCATCTCTCCGATGTCATCGGGTACTTCAAAACGTTTTTGAACGAAAACCCGTCAGAAGCGCTCATCATGCTCGCATCGCGCGGCAACGATGAGGCTACCGACGAAAGCATAACGACGGCCTTCGCCAAGGTTATGGCCGATAACCCCAAACTGTTCTATACGTCGAGCCGCGTTCCCACACTGGGCGAGGTGCGCGGAAAAATCGTCCTGCTACGTCGATTTGGACTCGCCGGCGACAGCGTAAGCGGCCACACGTGGGGACTCGACCTCACCGAATGGGATGACAAGATCAAGGCTCACTCCGACAGCGCCACTATGTGTCTCGTCCAAGACGCGCGGGGCTTTGAAGCCGCGGGGGAAACAGGCGACAAAGAGCCCTATTGCACCAAGGTATACGCCCAGGACAAGTACAAACTCACGGGAACCGACAAGCTCAGCTGGGTCGATAATGCGCTGAAGGAAACGTCCGGGCGCACGCGCAACGAGGTAGATGTCGAGGACGATGCCGGGGCCGAGGTGCAAGTCCAGGAGCGTTGCTGGTCTATCAACTACACCAGCTGCACGGGCTTGTCGCACGGAGGCAATCCTTTTACCTCGGCACGAGTAGTCAACGAGCATCTGTATAAGAGCCCGTACATCAATCCCAGCGGCATCGAGGATACAAAGTCAGATTACCTCAAGCACATTGGCATCATCGCATCCGACTTTGTTGATGCGGCGCTGGCCCGGAGCATCTATCAGCGCAATTACGATACGGAGCACAAGCAGACGGCTTCGTACTATCTCCCAGCCCGCATGCACATGACATATGGCAACTCGCTGAGCGACGCCTCGCTCCAGGACGGCAAGACCGTTGGCGAGGGTCATTTCCGCCTTGTCGACAGCAGCAACGTACTCAACGTGGCGGCTTCGGGCCATGCGTTTGCCATCGAATATGTGGATGTCGACGCCCTGGGCAACGAGACCGTTACGGGGCTGCAGGGCTCTGTGCCCATCGATATCGATCCACGCGCGCTGACGCCCCATTTTGAGGGACTCGAAGGCCTTAAGGCCGGCGAAGACGTGCGCGCCAAGATTGCGGCATCACTCGAGGGCAAGCTCGAAACCGATGCCTGCACGGCCCAGCTCGAGTTTGTGCACGACGCGAACGGCGCTCCGGGAACGGCGATGGCCGAGGGCGAAACATTTGCCGCAGGGACGTACTGGGTGCGCGTGAACGGTCTCTTGGGCAACGCGGCGCAGAACTACACGCTCGCCAGCGACGGAGCCGCAAGCTTTACCGTAGCGGCCTCGGGCAGTGCGGGCGGCACCGGCAGCGGCACCGACGGTGGCACGGGTTCCAACGCAGGCAGCGCTGATAAGAACGGTAAGGGCAACAAGGGCAAGAGCTCGGGCGGAAAACTCGCCGGCACGGGCGATGGCTCCGGCATTGCCGCCGGGCTCGCCGCTGCCGCCGTGGCGACAACGGTCGCCGGCGCAGCGATGCTTGCAAATGACCGCGAAAACAACGGGAACGTTGACGAATAGGCCAGCCGACCTTTTTGGACACATCGATTTGATGAGGGGCGCAGAATACCGTTCTGTGCCCCTAGCTTTTTGCAAATGAAGAGGTGGTGTGTTCAGAAAACTCGCAGGCTGAGCGACCAGCCTCAGTGCCGCCCGATGCGCGGGCGTAAGTCTGGCCCGAACGCCACTATCGACTACATCACCGAGTTCAACGCATTCACGAACTCCTGGGCCTTCGCACGACTGCTCAGGCTAAAAACACAAGCAGTCAACAGCCTGTTACGCAGGAAAACGTCGCGCCCCTTGATCCTGTTGACCCCCGTGATGTCCTTAAGATAGACACTTTCGGTGTGCTTGCCGCCAAAAGTGCCCTTCTTGAGCACCTCAGTACGTTTGGGGTAGATCTTAACGTCTTTAAACCTACCCGAACCCTTGTCCTGGAATAGCAGCGTGTTGTTGTCCATACGCGTCACTCCCGCGGGGTTCGCTAAAACTGTCTCTATGGTCACATTTTAGTCACCGCAAGGCTCCCATGCGAAGGTGCCAGACAGCACAGCAATTCGTGTCCGCGCGAGGCTTTAAACTAAATGCGATAAAGATGCATTCCACAAGAGGAAAGTGGGGCGACAGTGATGGGCGAACTGGTAAACCGTGGAGAATCGGCAATCGTGCCAGAAGTTTTTTACAAGCAGGTTTCCTCGATTCTCAACGCCGCTCGCAACAAGGCCTATACCGCCGTTAACTTTGCGATGGTTGAGGCATATTGGGAGATCGGCAAAAGTATTGTTGATGAGCAGGGCGGAGAGGGGCGCGCAGCATATGGAGAGGCATTGATTGCAGGCCTCTCCAGAAGGCTTACCGCGGATTTCGGAAGAGGCTTTGGCATCGCAAACCTTCGCAATATGCGTCAGTTCTTTCTTGCGTTTCCAATTCGCGACGCACTGCGTAGCGAATTGAGCTGGACTCATTACCGCAGGTTGATGCGCATTCCCGACCCTGATGCTCGCACATGGTACATGAACGAATGCGCCGTTTCTCGCTGGAGCACGCGCCAGCTCGAACGCCAGATCAACACCATGTTCCGCGAGCGCCTACTTACCAGCAAGGACAAAGAGGCCGTCACCCAGGAAATCCAAGAGAGCGCCCCGGCTCGTCGCCCCGAGGATATCATCCGCGACCCATATGTACTGGAGTTTTTAGGTTTCTCGGACGATGCTACGTTTCGCGAGAGCGATCTAGAGCAGGCGCTCATCACGCATCTTCAGAAGTTCCTGCTGGAGCTTGGTCGTGGCTTCGCTTTCGAGGCGCGCCAAAAGCGCATCACCTTTGATGGGCGCCATTTCTATATTGACCTTGTTTTTTACAACTATCTGATGCGCTGCTTCGTGCTCATCGACCTTAAGACGGACGACCTTACGCATCAGGACCTGGGCCAGATGCAAATGTATGTGAACTACTACACGCGCGAGCTCATGAACGAAGGCGACAATCCGCCCATAGGCATCGTGCTCTGCGCGGACAAAAGCGATTCGATTGTCGAGTACACGCTGCCCGAAGACAACGACCAAGTGTTTGCCGCCAAATACCTGCCGTATCTTCCAAGCAAGGAAGAGCTGGCGCGCGAACTAAGCGCCGAGTACCGCGCCATCAACGAAGCGACCAATGGCGAAACGCAAGGGTAGCAGCACGTTGCGACCGAAGCCACCGCAGCCGTCGCAGGCGCACTCGCGGTTGCGACGCACGCTACGAAACAATACCGGTCATGGACGCCGGCAACGACATTCTAGCCGTGGCTGGCGAGCGTGACCTGACAGGCAAAGACGCGGCCTTCGTCTGATGTGGGTCCATTGGCTGCCACAGAAAAGGGCCGGTTGCAGCCGGCCCTTTAGACGATAATACCTGCGTTGCCCGCGCTTCCGAAGTGTGACTAGCTGAGGAGCGGGTTCCGCGGCACAACCTGATTTTACCCAGTGAGGAGGCTCTTTTGCAGCCGCTCCACTGTTTATTTACATCTGGCACCCTCAAACAATCAGACGGCAGCCCGCACTCCTGAGAGCTGCCCCGCACCCCCGGCCATCACCTTACGGCAACAACCGGTGCTACTCCCCTAATTCCCAAATAGCGCACCCAGCAGACCGCGGCGTTTGGGCTTCTCCTCTCGGTAGGAACCCTCGACGGCGGCTGCAACCTGGCGCGGTTGCTCGCCGCCTCCACGGCGCACGATCTGGTACAGGAAGGGCGATTTAACGTATTTGACCTCGACGGGCGTGGCGTGCACGGTGCTCGCACCGGACAGATGCAGGCTCGGGCTGAGCGGCGCCACGATATGCGTTTCGCGCTTGTCGCTAAACACCACCGCGGCCGCGCGGCCCGTCTGGCCGTTTACGGCAATGCGCACCTGCTCGCCATCGCGGCCGTCTGTCGCCGGACGATCGACAAAGTAGACCGGCACCATCACCAGGCCGTCCTTATGTTTGCGGGCCTTGCGCGCCCACATGCGAATGCTCTTTTTATTGAGCCCCAGTACAGCCTCGGCGTCGTTGCCCGCAACGTCGAGCGCCAACTTATCAATGACCACCTGGTCCTTGGTAGACGCATCGACGGAGACAACGCGAAAGTCACCTTCCTGCATGGCGGGATCGAAAGGCCCAACCTTGGCAAAGTCCCACGGCTCCAAAATGCCCATGAGGCGAACGTCCAGGTAGTTTGCCCTGGGGTATGCCCAGTCGAGCACCTCGTAGTACACCAGGGTCTCCTTGCTCAGGCCCTTGCCCGGGAAGCTCGCCATCATGCGCAGGTCCGCGAGCGCCATGGGGAAGTAGAAGAGCATCATGTCGTTTTGGATCGCGTCTTCTACGTCGTGCCCGGCAAAGGCGTCGGGGCACTGACGCACCAGCTGCAGCGCGTTGGCACGTGCCTGCTGCGGCGAGATTTCGAAGGGAATACCCTGCTCGGGCACATACTCCGCACCAACGCCCATGGTCAGGCGCTTGCTGAAGGTACCGGGCTTGAGCAGGTCGGCAATGCCGATCTTGTTGCCGCAGGACGGGCACTCAAACACGCGCTGGGTCGACTCGCCCTCAAAGGACGCGCCACAGAAGGGGCACGGAATGCTCACGTGCGTAGCCTCTTGGAACTCCTGCGCCGTGCCGCGATCCTCCCACAGCAGATGTTCCAGGACCGACTGATTGCGCCAGTGCGAATTGAAGAAATACCAGTCCGGGTCCTCCGGACGCTCGAGTTGCGACACATGCGTGAGCTTGAGCAGTCCATCCACCACCGTCAACGGCGTATGGCGAATGCCCAAAGCGCTCTTGGGCTCTCCGGCGTCCGCCTGCCACGGAATGATCGCACCGCAATAGGCGCACTCAAAACTGCGCTTAGCCTGGTGCGAGTACATAGGACCGCCGCAGTTTTGACATTTAATGGCAAACATCTCGTCCATGGAAACGTCCTCCTTTGCACAGGGGCTGTCGACATTAAGTATGTCGAGCAAACAGGCACATGCCCATACCCATGTGGCCCAAAATGGACCACCCAGGCAGACGAAAAGGCTCGCTCGTTAGCGCCGGCAGACTATTGCTGCATTTTCTGAGCATCGGCGCACGGCGCCCCCGTGCGAGCTACACTATCCCCTTAAACATGATTGTGAGGACGACCGCTATGCTATTTGTAAATCGGCTGGTACATACGCTTGTTCCCGGCAGCGAGAGCGAGCCGGTCGATGCATCTTGCCGCACCAACGCGGGCTTTTCCGCAAGCCTCGTCTGCATTGGCCTCAACATCACCCTGTGCCTGGCCAAGGGCATCGCGGGTCTGCTCGCCGGCTCCGTCTCCCTCATCGCCGACGCTTTCAACAACCTCTCCGATGCCTCGAGCAACATTGTGAGCCTGCTCGGTTTCCGCCTTGCCAGCCGCCCGGCAGACGAAGGCCACCCCTATGGTCACGGCCGCTACGAGTACCTAGCCGGCCTGTTCGTCGCCGTCCTGGTTTGCGCCGTCGGCATCAACCTGATTCTCGAGTCGGTCACCAAGATCATCAAGCCCTCGCCCACCGCTTACACGTTTATTTCCCTTGCGGCACTGGCTACGTCCATGCTCGTTAAGCTCTGGATGGCAGCGTTCAACCGCACGCTGGGCGATCGCATCGACTCGGAGACGCTCATCGCCACGGCGCAGGACTCCAAAAACGACGTCATCACCTCGGGCTCGGTCTTGGTGGCGGCGCTTATTTCGCAGACGACCGGCTTTGATCTCGATGGCTGGGCAGGCCTGGGTGTGGGCATCTTCATCTGCATCAGCGGTCTGGGCCTGGTGCGCGACGCCATCAGCCCGTTGCTGGGGCAAGCGCCCGACCCCAAGCTCGTCCAGGCAATCCGCGACAAGATCATGTCCTATCCGCAGGTCTTGGGCACACACGACCTCATGGTGCACGACTACGGCCCCGGTCGTCAGTTTGCCAGCGCCCACGTGGAGATGCCCGGCGAGGGCGACGCGTTTGAGCACCACGAGATTCTGGACACCATCGAGCACGACATCAAGCGCCAGATGGGCATTGGTATCACGCTGCACTGCGACCCCATCGCGACAACCGGCGATGACTTGCGCGGCTGGGTCAAGCGCGGCGTCATGCAGATCGATCCCGCGCTCTCCATCCACGATCTGCACGAGCACAACGGGTTCGTTTCGTTTGACCTGGTGCGTCCCGACGGCTTTGACATATCCGACGAAGAGCTGCTGGAGCTCGTCACGCGCATCGTGCACGAGCGCCGGCCCGATGCCTCATGCGTCGTTACGTTTGACTCGGGCTTTAGCTCGCCCGACCGTCCGGCCGAGCAGCTGTAGTCTGCTTAACAGCTAGTTTCCCTGCGCGCCCGAGATGCCGTTTTGCAGCGCGTCCCAGGCATTGGTAGCCATATCGCCCAGATTCTGAGCAGTATCACCCAGGTTTTGTGCCGTATCGCCCAGCTCTAGCGCCTTATCTCCCAACTCCTGCGCCTTGTTGCTCAAGTCCTCCAGCGTATTGGAGCTCGAGCTGTCGGTACCGCTTTGGCCGCCGGACGAGTTGCCATAGCTGTTCTTGTGCGTGAGCTGAATCTCCAGGTTGCCGTTGTCGTTATAGTAGGCATTCGTAACAACCCAGTTGGAATCGATGACGGGCGTTGAGCCATCGTCGGTCAGGATCACGGCGTTCGAAAGGTCGGCTCCGCGCGACTTGAGGAGCTTCTTGGCGTTGGACCAGTACTGTCCCGGGATATCGCTCAGGTCGACGGCAGCAGACTGGGTGGTCTCGGCCTGCTCGGTCGTGGCATCGGTCGTGGCGCCCCGCTTGTTGAGCATGCCCGACACGATGGCAAACACAACCGACAGCGCAAAGAAGATCGCCAGCACGATGATGATCTTCTTGATCACGCTCGACGAACGCGATGGCTTCTTCTCCTCGTCCTCGCCATATTGCGGAATCGACTTGGGGTACTCGCGATACGGCTCGCGCGACTCGTAGCGAGGCTGCGCCGTGCGAGGCATATACGTCGTCTGCTGAGGCTGCGGAATGGGATTTTGCGGCAGGTCATCATAGGAATTCGGCGTCGAGGCAGCATAAGAATCCTGCGGCGCGTAATCAAACGGGTCCGGAGCTGCGTTGCCATAGGGGCCTTGCGAAGATGCAGCGTAAGAATCCTGCGCCGAGTCGCCATAGCCCATAACTCGCGTGGGCTCGGCAGAAGGCTGCGTCGCGGCGGGGTCGGCATAACCGGGGTTGGGAACAACGTGGGTCGCATCGGCGCTACCGCCAGCCTGTGCGGAACCGTAGCCGCCCATCACGGTTGTCTTGTCCTGATCCATGCAACGATTCCTTTCCGTCGCGCGTGAGCCTCAAGTTATCCATGCATTCTACCCGCGCAAAAGCCTATGATGGGCAGAGTCCGTCGGTATCTACAAGACATGCGCGGGCCTAAGGATCAAAAGGCCCCGCCGGGCCTTGGTAGGCGCGACGGGGCGTGCAAGCGGCTATGAGCAGCGAGCTTAGAACAGGCCGGTGATGTTGCCGTCGTTGTCGACGTCGATGTTTTCGGCCGCGGGGATCTTGGGCAGGCCCGGCATGGTCAGAACGCTGCCAGTCAGTGCGACCACAAAGTGGGCGCCGGCAGAAACCTTGAGCTCACGCACCGTGATGCGGAAGTTCTCGGGAGCGCCCAGGGCCTTGGCGTTGTCGCTAAAGCTGTACTGCGTCTTGGCGACGCACACCGGCAGGTTGCCAAAGCCGTTCTCGCGCAGCTCGGCGAGCTGGCGCTTGGCGGCCGGCGTAAAGTCGACGCCGTCGGCGCGGTAGACCTTGGTGGCAATGGCCTCGAGAGCGTCGGCCACATCGGCACCGTCCTCATAGGCAAACTTAAACTCACTCGGCTGCTCAATCAGACGCATGACCTCATCGGCCAGCTCGAGCGCGCCCTCGCCGCCCTTGGCCCAGACCTCGGAAAGCTTAACGTTGACGCCGAGCTTCTGGCACTCGGACTCGATGAGCGCAAGCTCGGCCTCGGTGTCCGTCGGAAAGCGGTTGATGGCGACCACGCAGGGCAGACCATAAACGTTCTGGATGTTGTCGACGTGACGCAGCAGGTTGGGCATGCCAGCCTTGAGTGCCTCGAGGTTCTCCTCGTTGAGGTCGGCTTTGGCGACGCCACCGTTGTACTTCAGCGCACGAGCGGTCGCGACGATCACGACGGCGCTGGGGCGAACGCCCGTCATGCGGCACTTGATATCGAGGAACTTCTCGGCGCCCAGGTCGGCGCCAAAGCCGGCCTCGGTAATGGCAACATCGCCAAAGCGCATCGCCATACGCGTGGCCATGATAGAGTTGCAGCCGTGGGCAATGTTGGCGAAGGGACCGCCGTGGACAAACGCGGGCGTGCCCTCGAGCGTTTGCACCAGATTGGGCTTGAGCGCGTCCTTAAGCAACGCGGCCATGGCACCCTGGGCCTTGAGGTCGCGGGCACGGACGGGCTCGCCGGCATAGCTGTAGCCGACAACGATCTCGCCCAAGCGCTCCTTAAGATCGTTGATGCTCGTGGACAGGCACAGGATTGCCATGACCTCGGAGGCGACGGTGATATCGAAGCCGTCCTCGCGCGGCACGCCCTGGGCCTTACCGCCAATGCCGTCGATGACGTGGCGCAGCTGACGGTCGTTCATATCGACGACGCGCTTCCAAGTGATGCGCTTAACGTCAATACCGAGCTGATTGCCCTGCTGGATGTGGTTATCTAGCATGGCGGCCAGTAGGTTGTTGGCGGCACCGATGGCATGGAAGTCGCCGGTAAAGTGCAGGTTGATATCCTCCATGGGGATGACCTGAGCCCAGCCGCCGCCGGCAGCACCGCCCTTAACGCCAAAGACGGGGCCGAGCGAAGGCTCGCGCAGGGCCACGGCACTCTTGACGCCGCGACGACGCAGGCCGTCGGCCAGACCGATGGTCGTGGTGGTCTTGCCCTCGCCCGCAGGCGTTGGGTTGATAGCGGTCACGAGGACGAGCTTGGCCTGGTGATCAGTCGGCTCGTTGAGCAGTGAATAGTCGACCTTAGCCTTGTCGAAGCCGTACGGAATAAGGTGCTTAACGTCGACGCCGGCGTTCTTGGCCACCTCGGTAATAGGCAGCGGCGTGACAGAACGTGCGATTTCGATGTCAGTAGGCATGGGCGGTCCTTTCGTTACCGAATGAGAAAAAGACCAATTCAGCATAGCACGGGCGCGCAATAGTAAAAACGCCCATAACCGATGAACGGCGATATGTTTACCCGATGCCCAGCGATAGCCCAACAGCCCGCCAAAACAAAGCGCCCTAAACGGTAGGTTCAATCCCGAGGTGCTCAAAGGTGCGAAGGGTTGCCTGACGGCCCTGCGGCGTACGAATCATCAAGCCGCACTGCAGCAGATAGGGCTCATAGACATCCTCGAGCGTGCCCGGGTCCTCGCCCACCGCGCTGGCAAGGGTCGTAAGTCCCACGGCACGACCGGAGAACGTCTTAGCGAGCGTCTCCAAAATGCGAATATCCATCCAGTCCAGACCGAGCTCGTCGATCTCGAAGAACTCGAGCGCCCGGCGACAGATATCGAGCTCGATGGGACCGTTGCCGCGCACCTGTGCGTAATCGCGCACGCGCTTGAGCAGACGGTTGGCAAGACGTGGCGTGCCGCGCGAACGCGAGCCGATCTCGAGTGCACTGGGATGGTCGATCGTCACGCCCAGGATAGTCGCCGAGCGCGTCACAATCTGCGCGAGCTCCTCGACCGTGTAGTAATCCAGGCGATATGAAATGCCAAAGCGGTCGCGCAACGGGCCGGTCAACATGCCTGAGCGGGTCGTTGCCGCTACCAGCGTAAACTTGGGAATATCCAGGCGAATCGAGCGAGCCGCCGGACCCTTGCCAATCACGATATCGAGGGCAAAGTCCTCCATCGCGGGGTACAGGACCTCCTCGACCGAACGGTTGAGGCGGTGGATCTCGTCGATAAACAGCACGTCACCCGGCTGCAGGTTGGTAAGGATAGCCGCCAGGTCGCCGGTGCGCGCGATGGCAGGGCCACTCGTCGTCTTAATCTGAGCGCCCAGCTCGTTGGCGATAACGGTGGCCAGCGTGGTCTTGCCCAGGCCCGGAGGACCCGAGAAAATCACGTGGTCGAGCGTCTCGCCACGGCTCTGCGCCGCTTCGATCAACACGCGCAGGCTCTGCTTGATGTGCTCCTGGCCACAGTAATCGTCCAGGCGCTGGGGACGCAAAGTGCGGTCGACATCGAGGTCCTCGGCCGTCAGCTCCGAGCCCACCATGCGCTCGCCGTGCGCCATGGATGCCGCCGGCGAGTTGCCGGGCGTCGCCCACAGGTCCTGAGAGTCATCGGCTTCCCACATCACGCATCCATTCCGAGTCGCTTAAGCGCCGCGCCGAGCAGATCCTCGACACGCATATTCTGCCCATCATACCCGCTCAGGGCAACATCGGTCTCCTGCGGGCTAAAGCCCATGGAAAGGAGCGCCGCACGGGCATCATCGATCGCCGAAGGAGCGGCGGCGGGAACCGGCATCGCAACCTGGCCGGGAATAGCGTCGACCGGCACAAAGCCCTTGTCCTTGGCAAAGGTGCTCTTGAGTTCCAAGATGAGGCGCTGCGCGGTCTTTTTGCCCACACCGGGCACCTTGGCCATGCCCTTGTCGTCCTCGGCCATTACCAAGGAATACAGCTGCCCCACGGTATAGGTGGAAAGCACGGCGAGCGCCAGGCGCGGACCAACGCCCGAGACAGACACGAGCCGATCGAACATCGTGCGCTCGTCCTTGGAGGCAAAACCAAAGAGCGTCATGGCGTCCTCACGCACCTGCATGCGTGTGTAGAGGCGAACCTCGCCGCCAGGCGTCGGCAACGTGGCGGCGGTGCTGCCCGAGATGCCGAGCTCAAAGCCCACGCCCGACACATCGACGACGGCCGAGCTCATCGTGGCCTCGACAAGCGTTCCATGGAGCTGGGAAATCATCAGTATCCGGTTCCTCTCTGTTGATAGAACTCGCCACCGGTGAGTTCACGGGTGCGGCTGAGGTTTACGTGGCAGATGGCGCAAGCCAGGGCATCGGCGGCATGGTCGGGATGTGGGTCGTGGTCGAGCTGCGTTAGCGTGCGTACCATGTAGGCGACCTGCCGCTTGTCCGCGGCGCCGGTGCCCACCACAGCCTGTTTGATCTGCATGGGCGTGTACTCGCCAATCTCGAGCGCGCACTCCGAAAGCGCCACAAGCGCAGCACCACGGGCATGCGCCGTGGGGATGGCCGAACGAACGTTGGCGCCAAAGTAGATGCTCTCGACAGCAGCCGTGTCGGGTCGATAACGCTCGACGACATCCTTAAGGTCACGGGCGATATGCGACAGGCGCACCGCGAGCGGGCTGCCCGCGCTGGTCTCAATACAACCGTAGGCACGGCAGCGAACCTCGCCACGCCGCTCCTCGATAATCCCCCAACCCGTATGAGCCAAACCGGGGTCAATGCCCAAGATAACCAAGCCAACCTCCCCTCGTCTTCTACCAAGCGCAAGGCAAGACCCCGCGCATCAATCACGAACGTCTGTTCTAGAATAACACAACAGCGACCGTATCTAGCAAGCAAGGTTGAACCATAGGTTGAGCATAAGTCAGCGAGCGAGTCCCTGCCGTGGCAAGGTGTCGCGAAAGAGGAGCGCCGCGTACTTCTGTACGCAAGCGACGGTTTGAGCGGCAGATTGCCCGGCAGGGGCTCGCGCAGCGTCGACTCGTTACGCGGTTTGGTAAAACCGCGTAACCTTGGCCCTATCCCATAGTTAGTTCTGCGAGAAAAAGGGGAACTGTCGGGGATCAACCGGCGGATGCGGCATCGGGCCACCCTGGGGACTACCTTGCGAGCCGCCCTGACCGCCCATCATCTTATCGATGGCGTCCTGAACCTCGCCCTCGAACTTTTTCATTCCCTCGTGTAAACGACGCTGACCGTCCTCAGAGCGCAGCTCCTCCATTTGCTCGGGCGAAATACCCAGTAGCTCGCCCAGCACGCCCATCATCTCGTTTCGCACGCGCTCGCTCGTATCCTCGTCAGCAAAACGGCGCACCTCGGCGCGCGCCAGCGAATCGACCGTCATACGCTCCTTGCCGTTAAGCCCCAGGTCGGACCACGCGAGCATATACGGCCAGGCACGCTCGGCAAACGAACGGGCCGAGACGATCGGCGCCATCGGCAACATGCGGCGGGCAGCCTCACCCTGTCGAACGAGCATCAGCAGCAGCGAGCAGGCCTCGGGCTTGCCAGCGGCCATCGGGATGTCGTCGAAAGATCGATTGCGGTCCACGTGCGCCTCGAGCGCGCCATCGACCTCACCCGGCTCAAGCCCGCCGAGCAGCTGTGCCGCACGGTCGAGCATATCGACCGGACCGTCGAGCGTCGAGAGCGCCTGCGCCAGCACGCGCTCCATACAATCTTCCACTGCGTTGAGCGTCACGAGCTCTTGGGGCACCACGGCAGACGTGCGGTTGCGCACACGCGCCACAAACTCAAGCGTCGACAGGTACACATCGCCAAAGGGCGCAAAGTCGCCCTGGTAGCCGCCGCAAAGCGCCGGCGCCGCCAGCGCGTACTCGGTTTTGGACAGCGGGCTCAGCGTCATCGCACCCAGCTCGAGCGCCGTATCCTCCAGCATCAGGCCCAGCGTGCGCGAGCGCAGGCGCTCGGCATCGCCCGCCGACACGTCGCGATCGAGCACGCGCGCCGCATCCGGTGCATCGCGCTCGACAGTGCGAATGTGTAAACGCTCGGCGATGGCGCGGACGGCGGCACAGCGGGCAGCCTCGGCCTCTTCCTGCGCCGGAGTAAAGATACGGTTGCGCCCCAGCACCAGGCCAATCACATTGCGCGGGCCCAGAGCGTCGACGGCCAGCGCCGCCAGCAAAGACGACGGCAAGTCGCCCTCGAGCGCCACCACGGCGCGCGACGCACCGCGGGCGCGGGCGTTATCGCGAACGGCAAGCACCAGCGCCTGCCACAGCCATTCCTCGGAGCGAAACTCGGGCAGCTCGTGGTCTTCCAGGGCATCGAGCATCACACCGCGCTGGATCTCCTGAACCAGTAGGCTCTCCTCAAAACACGGCGCTTGGGCCACCACGCGGCCGCAGTCGTCGAGCACAAACGAACCGCCGGTATACACCGACTCGTCATAGGCACCGACCGGCGCTATGCAGGCAAACCACACGCTGCGCTTGGATGCGATCTTGCGGTAGGCGCCGCTGCGAACGGCGGCAATGGCAGCAGTCTCGCGGTCGGTCATGTCAAACGCGTTGAATTGGAAATACGCAATGAGGTCAACACCGGTCGGCAACATCTCGAGTTCGCGGTCCAAGTCAAAAATCACGGCGATGCGCACGCCGTCCACGTCGAACACCGGCGGCGCCCAACGCGTGTCGCTGTTCTCGCCACGCTGCAGGGCAATGCTCGAACGCGCCGGCACCACATGACCGTCCTTGAGCATCATGTAGTCGAGCAGCGGCTGGCCCTCAAACGAAACCGCCGCGGGCACGATGCAGATCATGTCAAGCTCCTGGATACGCTCGGCGACACCAGTCAAGCCGGCAAGCATGTCGTGCTCAAAGTCGGCAGCGCCCACCAGGCCACCGGGCATGGCGCCCATAAAGAGCGGAGCCGGAACGCACAGCACGCGCGCCCCGCGCTCGTGGG
>CATYHY010000010.1 GCA_958407085.1 uncultured Collinsella sp.
GCCCTCCGTACGCCAACGGCCCGATCCACATCGGCCACGCCATGAACAAGATCTCCAAGGACATGATCAACCGTTACTGGATGATGCAGGGCTATGAGGTTCCCTATGTTCCCGGTTGGGACTGCCACGGTCAGCCGATCGAGCATAAGGTCGAGGAGAAGCTCGGCACCGAGAAGTTCAACCAGACCCCCACGGCCAAGATCCGTGAGCTCTGCAACGAGTTCGCTGTCGAGAACATCGAGCTGCAGAAGGCCGGCTTCCGCCGTCTGGGCGTGCTCGGCGACTGGGACAACCCCTATCTGACGCTCTATCACCAGCACGATGCCGCCGACATCGAGGTCTTCAAGGCCATGTTCGATAAGGGCATGATTTATCGCGGCCACAAGCCGGTTCACTGGTGCAAGCACTGCCACACCGCGCTCGCCGAGGCCGAGATTGAGTACTCTGACGAGACGAGCCCCTCCATTTTCGTGCGCTTCGAGATGACCTCCAAGCCCGCCGGCCTCGAGAACTTCGACGGCCCGGTTGACTTTATCATTTGGACGACCACGCCGTGGACCATCCCCTCCGACCAGGCCGTTTCCCTTAAGCCCGGCGCCGCCTATGTCGCCGTTGAGCACGAGGGCCGTGCCGAGGTCATGCTCGAGGACCTGGCTCCCAAGTGCTGCGAGGAGTTTGGCTGGGAGTACACCCCGGTTATGGTCGACGGTAAGCCCTATGTGGTTCCCGCCGAGACCTTCCACCACATCCACTACAAGCAGCCGATCTTTGACGGTGTCGAGGGCGTGGCGCTGCTGGCCGATTACGTCGGTGTCGATGACGGTACCGGTATCGTCCACAACTCGCCCGGCCACGGCGTCGACGACTACTTCGCCTGCCTCAAGGAGGGCATCACCGACATTTGCATGCCGGTCGATGACGACGGCAAGTTCTACACCGGCGAGGAGTTTGGTACCGGTGGCCCCTTCAGCGGTATGGACACCGATGAGGCCAACCCGCACATCATCGAGTTCCTGCGCGAGCGTGGCACCCTGGTCCTCGAGAAGAAGATCACGCACAGCTATCCGCACTGCTGGCGCTGCAAGCACCCGGTGCTCTTCCGTGCTACCGACCAGTGGTTTGTCTCGATGGACAAGACCGGTTTGCGCGAGCAGGCTGGCAAAGAGGTCCGCGAGAACGTCAAGTGGTATCCGGCCCACGCCGCCAACCGCATCGGCGCCATGGTCGAGCAGCGTCCCGACTGGTGCATCAGCCGTCAGCGCAACTGGGGCGTGCCTATCCCCAGCTACACCTGCGCCGACTGCGGCGAGAAGGTCATGAACGACGCTACGCTCGACGCAGTCATCAAGCTCTTCCACGAGAAGGGCTCCGACGCCTGGTTCACCGACGCTCCCGAGAGTTACCTGGGCGAGGCCTGCGTCTGCCCCAAGTGCGGCGGCCATCATCTCAAGGCAGATAAGGACATCCTCGACGTGTGGTGGGATTCCGGCGTCTCCTGGAAGGCCGTCTGCGAGTACCGTCCCGAGCTGGAGTATCCGGCGGATGTGTACCTCGAGGGCTCCGACCAGCACCGCGGTTGGTTCCAGAGCTCGCTGCTCACCTCGGTGGGTGCCAACGGCCATGCTCCGTACAAGGCGGTCGTCTCGCAGGGCTTCACGCTCGACGGCCAGGGCCGCAAGATGTCCAAGTCGCTCGGCAACGTCATCGACCCCAACAAGGTCTGCGACGAGATGGGCGCTGACATCATTCGCCTGTGGGTCGCCTCGGTCGACACCAGCTCCGACGTTTCCATCGACCACGAGATTCTCGCCCGTACGTCTGATGCCTACCGTCGTTTCCGCAACACGCTGCGCTTCTTGCTCTCCGAGCTCGAGGGTCAGTTTGAGCCCGAGACCGACGGCGTCGCCTTTGCCGACCTGTTGCCGCTCGACAAGCTCATGGTTGCCCGCCTGACCCAGGTCCAGGCCGAGGTCGACGATGCCTACGCCAGCTACGAGTTCCCGCGTGCCTACCGTGCGCTTTACGACTTCGTGGTTACCGAGCTCTCCAACGTGTACCTCGACGCCCTGAAGGACCGTCTGTACTGCGAGAAGCCCGGCTCGCTCGAGCGCCGCAGCGCCCAGACTGTGCTCGCCGAGCTCTTCTCGATGCTCATGCGCGACCTTCAGCCGATCCTGTCCTACACGGTCGACGAGGCCATGGCCTATGCGCCCGCCGGCTGCGTCGATCACCAGAAGTACGCCGCGCTGCTCGATTGGTACAAGTCGCCCATCACGTTCGACGAGGCCAATGAGTTTGAGGGCGTGCTCGAGGCTTCACTCGAGCTCCGTAGCGCCGTGACCAAGGCCCTTGAGGATGCCCGCTCCGCCGGTACCTTCACCAAGAGCCAGCAGGTCCGCGTCAAGGCGGTCGTTCCTGCCGAGATGTATGCGCTGCTGACCGGCGACAAGGCCGTCGATCTGGCCGAGTTCTACATCGTCTCCGATGTTGAGCTGACCCAGGGCGAGGAGCTTTCCGTCGCTATCGAGGCTGCCGAGGGCGAGTGCTGCGACCGTTGCTGGAACTACCGCACCACCGTTGGCGAGTACAACGGCCACGCTCATATCTGCAAGCGCTGCGCTGACGCGCTGTAAGTTACGGCGTTCGTAGAACGCCGTAACCTACCGACGCTGCAAACGCCCCTAAGCGGCAATCTGACGTTCAATCGTCGGTCGCGTACCAAAGTACGCTTCCCTCCTCTTTCACGTCACCTTGCTCGCTTAGGGACGTTTTCGCTGTTGGTGACGATAACGCGGCATTTCCATTGCTGGAGCTAGAGGCTTTCTTTCGACTTGCGTTTTTAGTCGAAAGCTATTAAGCGACATTCCGTTATTCGGAATGTCGCTTTCGTTTTTAGCTGGTTATTTCGCTTGCGTTGGTGGATATGTCGTGCGTTCTGCGTATGGCAATATAAGATAGTTCTTTGTATTAAACGTAATTCGATGTTCTTGAGGGTAGGGGATTGATTTGGGTCGTACTGGGGATATGACGCCGCCTTTGCGCTGGCGGTTAGGTGTTGCTGGTGGGGTGGTGCTGGTTGTGCTGCTTTTTGATCAGCTGACCAAGCTTGCGGTTCGTGCCGTGGGCGACGCTTTGCATGTGACTGTTATCCCCGGTGTGATCGACTTCCTGTTTGTCCGCAATATCGGTGCTGCCTTTAGCATGGGCGAGGGGCATGGCGTTGCGTTTGCTTTGCTGGCGCTTGCGGTCATTGTCGCCATTGCCGTGTACTTGCTTCGCGCGCCCCAGCTTGCTCGCTTGGAGGTTGTGGGCATGGCGATGGTTGCGGGCGGTGCTATCGGCAACGCTATCGATCGTTTGGCCTTTGGCTTCGTGACCGATTTTATTGCCACCACCTTCGTCGACTTCCCCGTCTTTAATGTGGCCGATATCGGCATTACCTTGGGCGTCGTGCTCGCCCTCTTCGGTTACATGTTCTTGAGCCCCGCTGCCCGTGAGGTCGATGCGACCGCCGAGCTTAACGCCCGTGACGAGGCCCGCGCTAAGCGCAAGGCCCAGCAGCGTGGGGAGCGTGCCCGCAAGATTCGCGAAAGGAATGAGCGCTAATGGCCGACATCCATATCCTTGTTGCCGACGATGCCGCTGGTCAGCGTCTTGACGCCTATCTGGGCTCCAATGACGGCTGCCCTACGCGCTCTTCCTGCGCGCATCTGATTGAGGGAGGCGCCGTTGCCGTCAACGGTGAGACTTGTCTCTCTAAAAAGTACGCCGTACGCGCCGGCGATCGCATCTCGGTCGACTTGCCCGAGCCGCACGACCCGACCGACGTGATTCCCGAGGCCATTCCCCTCGATATCCGCTACGAGGACGACTACCTTATCGTGCTCTCCAAGCAGCGGGGCCTGGTGTGCCATCCCGCCCATGGCCACGAGAGCGGCACCCTTGCGAACGCTCTGGTCTACCACTGCGGCATCGATCATCTTGGTACTGTGCAGGGTGAGGACCGCCCCGGCATCGTGCATCGCCTGGATCGCGATACCTCGGGCCTTATGCTCGCGGCAAAAGATGACGACACCCAGCGCGCGCTTCAGAATCTCATCCGCACGCGCACGCTCGACCGCCGCTATATCACGCTTGTCCACGGGCACATCGCCATGGACGAGGGCACCATCAATACCGGTATCGCCCGTTCTACGCGCGACCGCGTCAAGATGGCGGTTTCGGATGACCCCTTTGCCCGTCAGGCCATTACGACCTTTAAGGTCCTCGAGCGCTTTGATTCCACGCGTTTTGACGACGGCTATACGCTCGTTGAGTGCCACCTGTTTACGGGCCGCACACATCAGATTCGCGTGCATATGCGCCATATCAACCACGCCTGCGTGGGCGATCCGCTCTACGGCAAGTGCGATGCGCGTGCCGATCAGGGCCTGACCAGGCAGTTCCTGCATTCTTGGCGCGTTGCGTTCGATCATCCCGTAACGGGGAAGCGCATTGAGTGCCGTGATGAGCTGCCGTGGGATCTTGCCGCGGTTCTGGACGATCTGGCCCCGCGTTCGCTTGGTCGCACTGCCGCCGGCGACGACATCGTTCCGCAGCTCGGTCTTCTCGAAGCCTAGCCAGTATTAGGTGGTTTCTTGAACTCGGTAAGCCTGCGGTAAGATATACGATTGTTTACGTTACACGTTGCTGGGAGCCTGCATGCTCGCCTTTTTACAAACCAACACACCCATCGTGATCTTCAACCAGATTGTCGTCACGCTGCTCACGGTCTGCTTTCTGTACCAGGTGGTCTTCTTTGTCATTGGCGCTCTTCGTGGCGAGGTCGCGCCTCCCAAGGCCAAAAAACTCCATCGCTATGCCTTCTTTATCGCGGCGCATAACGAGGAAGCCGTAATTGCCAATCTCGTACGCTCCATCAAGGACCAGGACTATCCGTCCGAGCTTATCGAGGTCTTTGTCGTTGCCGATGCCTGCACCGACAACACGGCGCAGCTCGCGCGCGAGGCCGGTGCCATTGTTTACGAGCGCAATGACCTGGCCCGCAAGGGCAAGAGCTGGGTCATGGACTTTGGCTTCGACCGCATTCTCAACGAGTATCCCGACACGTTTGAGGGCTACTTTATCTTCGATGCCGATAACGTTATCTCCCGCGATTACGTTTCCAAGATGAATGATGCCTTTGACCAGGGCTTCCATGTGGTCACGAGCTATCGCAATTCCAAGAACTTCGGCAGCTCGTGGATCTCGGCTGCTAATGCCACGTGGTATCTACGCGAGGCGCGCTTCCTCAACAACGCGCGTAATATCTGCAAGACGTCCTGCGCTGTTTCGGGTTCGGGCTACCTCATCTCCGCCAGCGTTATCGAGGGCATGCACGGTTGGCAGTTCCACACGCTGACCGAGGACATTCAGTTCACCACGTTCTGCGCCATTCACGGCATTCGCATTGGCTATGCGCCGGCGGAGTTCTTTGACGAACAACCCGTGACGTTTAAGGCGTCCTGGAAACAGCGCATGCGTTGGACCAAGGGCTTCTACCAGGTGTTCTTTACTTACGGTAAGCACCTGGTCAAGTCGACCTTCCGCTACCATCGCTTTGCCGCCTACGACATGTTCATGACGATCGCCCCGGGTATGCTGCTGTCGCTCATCTCGATGCTCGCCAATGCGACGTTCCTGATCGTGGGTGGACTCTCGCACGGCTTTTTGGCTACCGAAGTCGAGATGCAGGCCTGTGCCGCTTCGCTCATTATGACCTTCGCCATGATGTATCTGACTTTCTTTATCCTGGCGCTGCTCACGACTATCTTTGAGTACAAGCACATTCACTGCGCGCAAAAGTGGCGTCTGGTGACTAACCTGTTTACCTTCCCGATCTTTATGTTCAGCTATATCCCCATCACGGTGGCCGCGCTGTTCCTGAAGGTCGACTGGGTTCCTACCCAGCATGCCGTAAACGTCACCCTCGACGAGGTCATGCAAGGCGCCAAATAACCACCACCAAAACCACCGCAAAGGGGACAGGCACCTTTGTGGTGGTTTTTGCTTTTGCGATGCAGCTCGAGGAGGTACTCGATGTTTTATATCCCGTTTTGGATTTGCATCTTTGCCGGCGCGGCGATTGATGCCCGTCAGCGACGTTTTCCCAATGAACTTGCCGGTGCGTGTGCGGTGACGGCGTTAGTGGGCGTTTGGCTCGACAAAGGCGTTAACACAGCGCTTGACCACGCGGGTCTTGCCGTCATTGTGTATCTTGCTCTCGTGCTGACTGAGTCCCTCTGGCGTCGTCTTCGCCAAATCCCGGGCATCGGCATGGGGGATGCCAAGGCGCTCTTCGCGCTTTGCACGCTCGACCCTATGGGTGGCATCGTGGCATTTGCCGTCGCACTCCTGGCTCTGGCCCTTTCCTGCCTCTTCACAAAATCGCGCTCCCTGCCATTGCTCCCGTTTTTAGTGCCGATTTTTGCCATAATCGAGGTCGTGGGCTGCACTTTGTAACCGATTGCGCATCCTTCTTAAGGAGCATGCCATGGAATCTAATCAAGAAACGGCCGTCATTAAGGCGCGCATGGACCGTATTCCCTCAGCGTTGTCGCCCGAACTTGTCGAGCGCATTGCCGCCGATCGTGCTTCGGGCTATGTCAACCCGTATCGTTGCAACGACGATCAGGTCATTCGTCGTATTGATCGCGCCGCCGACAAAGGCACGCTTATGCGTCCGGCGTTTATGCGCGATACCGAAAAGATACTTCATCTTCCGACGTACACCCGTTATGCAGGCAAAACGCAGGTCTTTAGCTTCCGTAGCAATGACGATCTGTCACGCCGCGGTTTGCACGTGCAGCTTGTCTCGCGCATTGCGCGCGATATCGGTCGCGCCCTGGGGCTCAATTGCGATCTGATCGAGGCGATTGGCCTGGGTCACGACTTGGGACACACGCCTTTCGGCCATGCCGGCGAGCGCTTCCTCAACGATATCTATCATGAGCGTACGGGGCGTTATTTTTTCCATAACGTGCAGTCGGTCCGCGTGCTCGACACACTGTACGGCCGCAACGTGTCGCTCCAGACGCTCGACGGCGTGCTATGCCATAACGGCGAGTACGAGCAGCGTGTGTTTGAGCTCTCGGACATGAGCTCCTTTGACCAGTTTGACCAGACGGTTGAGGATTGCATTGCCACGGGCTATAGCGCAATTGGGCATCTGCGTCCCATGACGCTCGAGGGCTGCGTCGTTCGCATCTCGGATATTCTTGCCTACGTCGGTCGTGACCGTCAGGATGCGATCGCGGCGGGCCTGCTGTCACCCGACGCTTTTGATGATGGCCGGGGCGGTGCCTACAACAGTTGGATCCTCACGCATGCCTCCATCGATATCGTTGAGCACAGCTATGGTAAGCCGCGCATCGAGATGAGCGAGGACCTGTTTGAGGAAATCCGCCGAGCCAAGCGCGAGAACTACGAGAAGATCTATAGCAAGGGCGGTATCGAAGGCGATTCCGAGGTGGAGCTGCGCGAAGCCTTCGAAAAGCTTTACGATCGTTGCCTGCAGGATATAAACGAAGGTGACGAGTCTTCGTATATCTTTAAGCACCACATTTCTCGCATCGAGCAGCAGCTTTCCTACTACGATCGCGCCTATGCCTGGCAGAACGATAAGGACCAGGCGGTCGTGGATTACATTGCGAGCATGACGGACGGTTATTTCTGCGAGCTCACGAGCAAGCTGTTTCCGGGATTGAAGTTTCCGCACCGTACCTATATTAACGAACGGTAGTTCGTATAAATTCGGTATACTGTTAGTGGAAAACGTTTTTGATTGATACACGGGATGGCTATGGACGACCTTTTTTCTGCTTCGACGCGCGAGCGTTCCTTTCAGAATGCGCCGCTTGCGGTGCGCATGCGCCCCAATTCGCTCGACGAGTACGTGGGCCAGCAAAAGGCCGTCGGTAAGGGTTCATGGCTGCGTGCCGCGATCGAGCACGACGTGCTTTCGAGCGTGATTCTGTACGGGCCTGCCGGTACGGGCAAGACGACGCTGGCCCACATTATCGCCAACCATACCAAGAGCGAGTTTGTCGAGGTCAGCGCCGTCACGGGTACCGTGAAGGACCTGCGTCGTGTGATTGATGAGGCCAAGACGCGCCTGAATACGTACGACCGCCGCACCATTCTATTCATCGATGAGATTCACCGCTTCTCTAAGTCGCAGCAGGATGCCTTGCTGCATGCAGTTGAGAACCGTACCGTCATTATGATTGGCGCTACGACAGAGAACCCGTACTTCGAGGTCAACTCGGCACTGCTCTCACGTGGTCGCGTCGTGGAGCTTGAGCATCTGAAGGATGAGGATATCGCCACGCTTATTGAACGTGCGCTTGAGGCACCGCAGGGTTTGAACGGTAAGTTCTCGGCCGATGAGGATACGGTCAAGACCATTTGCACGCTGGCAGCGGGTGACGCTCGCTCGGCGCTCACGACGCTTGAGCTTGCGAGCGAGATTGCCGTCACGCGTCCCGATACCGAGGGAACGCCAGCGCCTGCGGCGGGGGAGCGCTATCCCATCACCGTGGATGACGTGAAGATCGCCAACCCGCGTCGCGGCTTTACGTATGACAAAAACGGCGACATGCACTACGACATCATCAGTGCGTTTATTAAGTCTATGCGCGGTAGCGACCCCGATGCCACGATCTATTGGCTCGCGCGCATGATCGATGCTGGGGAGGATCCTAAGTTTATCGCTCGCCGCATTATGATTCACGCTTCTGAGGATGTTGGCAACGCCGACCCGCAGGCGCTTTTGGTGGCGCATGCTGCCTTTAAATCTGCTGAAGTTATTGGCTATCCTGAATGTCGCATTAACCTTGCACAAGCTGCGCTCTATGTGTGCTTGGCGCCCAAGTCCAATGCGTGCGAGGCCTCGATCGATGCGGCGCTAGCCGATATCCACAGCAGTGGTCTTCGCGAGGTGCCCAGCTACCTGCGCGATCGCCATCGCCCGGGCAGCGATGAATACGGTGTGTATAAGTATCCGCACGATTATCCCGAAGGCTGGGTCGATCAGCGCTATTTGCCCGAAGGCTTGGAACGCGGTGCATTTTGGCAGCCTGCCGGCCGCGGTTGGGAAGAATGGCGCGTAGAGCAAAGTGAACGCGACCGCAGCGGGAATGCACCGAAGTAGCTGCTGATAATTTTGTCCCACGTTGCTGCTCATGGCATGTTCGGTCCCCTTTGGGGTACCATGGAAACCGTCTGTATATCGATTCCTTTGGGAGGCTTGTATGAGTCCCATTCAAATCGCCCTGCTGCTGCTCGCTGTTGCCGGCGTGTGGGCCATCGTTGAGCTCGCGCTTACCCTGCGCAAGACCCGCACCGTTGTCGACTCGCTCGATAAGACCGTTAACGACCTCAACAACACCATCGCCGAGGCTCAGCCTGTGGTGGCAAAGCTCGATGGCGCTGTCGATGAGCTTACGCCGGCGCTTGCCCAGATGGAGCCGCTGCTTAAGTCGAGCAAGACGGCAGTTGATGCCCTTACCTCCAATCTCGTAGAGGTCGAAGCCGTGGTTCGCGACATTTCTGAGGTCACCGGTAGCATGGCCGAGGCCAGCAATGCTGTGTCGAGCGTGACTGATTCTGCGGCAGGTGCCGTGCAGAAACTCTTTAACAAGGTGAAGGCTCCCGCGGCCGACGCTGAGTGCAAGCTTTCCGCTGCCGAAGAAGCCGAGCAGCCGACCGAGCGTGTCCTGATTGGCGAAGCCGGGGACGATGTCGCTGCTGGTGACAATGATGCACAGAAGCCTGCTGCTAAAGCAGCCCAGTATTACACCTACACGCCCGCCGAGACCTCTGAGGAGTCCTGCGATGAGTAGCGAAGCAACTTGCCCCATTACGCTGACCGTTGCCGGCGACCCGCGTCTGGCGCGCCTTGTGCGCATGACGGCGGCAAATGTCGGTGCGCTCTGCTCCATGTCCGTCGATCGCATCGAGGACATTCGTATGGCTGCCGAGGAAGCATTTATTTTCGGCTGCACGGCTGTTGATTCCGATGACATCTCGATCAAATTCGATGTCGACGAATCTCACGTTGGCATGACCTTTACCTTTGGCGACCAGGCCACCGTCGACGAGGATGACCAGGCCGCTGTGTATGCCGAGCTCATTTTGGCGAGCGTGTGCGACTCCTACGAAAAGACTGCGGCGCCCCTGACGCTTTCCCTCGACCTCAAGGCGGATATCTAATATGACCGAACGTTCCCGGAGCGGTAAGACCGCTTGGGACAAGGAGAAAACCCGCGAGCTGTTTCGTCGCTATAAAGAGACCGGTGACCCGGACGCACGCGAGCAGCTCGTCATGTCCCACATGAACCTGGTAAGGTTTCTTGCCAACAAGTTTAAGAACCGCGGCGAGCCGCTCGATGACCTGATGCAGGTTGGTTATTTGGGCCTGCTCAAGGCTATCGACCGCTTTGACCCTGAGCGCGGACTCGAGTTCACCACGTTTGCCACGCCTACCATCCTGGGCGAGATCAAGCGTCACTTCCGTGATAAGGGCTGGAGCGTGCGCGTGCCGCGCCGTTTGCAGGAGCTTTCTGCCAAGGTCAACCAGGCCACCGACAAGCTCACCAATGAGTTGCAGCGCTCGCCTAAGGTTGAAGAAATCGCTGAGTACCTGGGTGTGACCGTCGACGAGGTGCTGGAGGCCATGGAATCGTCTTCGGCCTATACCTCGGTGCCCATCGAGGCTCCTGGCGCGTCCGATTCCGATGATGCCCCCTCGATTCTCGACCGCTATGCCGATGACGACAACGAGCTCGATTTTACCGATGACCGCCTGGTGATCGAGGAAGCCATCCGCGATTTCTCGCCGCGTGAGCGTGAGGTTATCGAGCTGCGCTTTGTGAAGGGCATGACCCAGATCGAGATCGCCAAGAAGCTGGGTATCTCGCAGGTGCAGGTTTCGCGCCTGCTGCGCCGTACCCTTAAGAAGATACAGGACAAGATCGACCCCGACGGAGTGATGGTTCGTTCATGATTGAGCACCCCCAACAAACCGATCGCGTGCTGCGCGACACCCGCATTCTGACACTGCGCATTTGGGCTGTTGTCGGCTGCATTGTTATTGCTGCTGTCATCTTTAACCTTATGGGCATCCTGGCACCGGTTATCGAGTTTCTTGCCGTCGGCTCCATCATTGCTTTTGTGATGTCCCCGATCACCAACTGGCTCGAGCACCATGGCGTGAATCGCGGCATCGGTTCGCTTATCGCGCTTATTGTTGTTGTTGCCGTGCTCGTCGGTGTCGTTTGCATCTTGTCGCCGATTCTCTTTGGTCAGATCATGGAAGTACTGAGCCGCCTGCCCGAGCAGCTTCGTGTTGCGGGTGGCGATCTCAATGAGATGATCTCGCATGCCAAGACGCTCAACAACACGCCGCTCAAGGAGTATTTGGACGATAATCTTTCGTCGCTGGTTGCCGTGGCATCGAAGTACGTGTCTCAGATCGCTGCCGAGCTTGGCCGCGGTGTGTTCCCGCTCATCACCAATACGGCCTCGCAGTTGTTCGTGATCTTCCTTGGTCTGGTGCTTGCGTACTGGATGGCCTGCGACTACCCTCGCATGCACCACGAGATCTGCACCATCATCGGTCAGGAGAAGGAGACCTCGTACCGCTTTATGGTCGCCATCCTTTCTCGCTCTGTCGGCGGCTACATGCGCGGTATGGTCGTGACGTCCATCTGCGGTGGTTTCCTCGCCTTTATCGGTTTTATGATCATCGGCCATCCGTATGCGGCGCTCATGGCTATCTTTACCGGCATCATGCATTTGGTTCCGGTCGTCGGTCCCTGGGTGAGCGCAGCAATCGCCACGGTGCTCGGTTTCATGTTCAGCCCCATGTTGGCGTTGTGGACGCTCATCGTGACGATGGTCGCGCAAAACGTCACCGATAACGTGATTTCGCCCAAGGTTATGCAGAGCTCGGTGCAGGTGCATCCCATTATGAGCCTCACGGCGCTCGTTATTGGCTCAGCACTCATGGGCCCCATCGGTATGATTATTGCCATCCCGCTGTGTGCGGCCCTCAAGGGTATCTTCGTGTACTACTTCGAGAATGAGACCGGCCGCCAGCTTGTTGCCTATGACGGTGCCGTGTTTAAGGGCACGCCGTACGGCGATGCCGATGGCAACCCGGTCGCCGCCTACGACGCGCTCGGCGACGACACCTTCATTTACGAGTCCGAGCTCATCGGCAACGAGACTGCGCCCGAGGCCAAGGCCATGCCCAAGCCCGAGCTCGATAATCCCTGGATCAAGCTCTCGGGCCTGCAGCCCGATGCGACGGGTTTCTTCAAAAACCCCTTCGCCAAAGACGATGATTCCAACTCAGACGACGATACCAATACCGGCATCGACGGCTCCATGGACGATGATGACAACTAGCGGGGTAATTCGGATTAATATTCATACGCGCTAACATGCAATTTCGCTGAAGGGCCGGCATTGTGCCGGCCCTCTTTTTTGCACTTGCGCGGTGGGATGGTAATATCGTTACGTTTGAACTGTTTCGATGTGAAACCGAGGAGATTCCCTCTATGAGTGCTGACTACCCGTCAATGACTACGGCCGAGATCCGCTCCAAGTTCCTCAACTTCTTTGAGGAGCGCGGTCTTAAGCTCTATCCTTCTTCGTCCCTCGTCCCCGACGATCCTTCGCTGCTGCTTGCCAACGCTGGCATGAACCAGTTTAAGGAGTACTACCAGGGCAAGAAGACCATGAAGGAGATCGGCGCTATCTCCTGCCAGAAGTGCGTCCGCACCAACGACATCGATTGCATCGGCGAGGATGGCCGTCACCTGTCCTTCTTCGAGATGCTCGGCGACTTCTCCTTTGGCGGCGTCTCCAAGCAGCAGGCCTGCGCCTGGGCCTTTGAGCTCATCACCAAGGAGTTCAAGCTGCCGCTCGACCGCCTGTACTTTACCGTCTTTACCGAGGACGACGAGACCCACGACGTGTGGCGTTCTTTGGGCGTTGCTGAGGACCACATCTCCCGCCTGGGCGAGGACGACAACTTCTGGGCTGCTGGCCCCACCGGTCCCTGCGGTCCGTGCTCAGAGATTTACTTTGACATGGGCGAGGAGGTCGGCTGCGGCAGCCCCGACTGCAAGCCCGGCTGCGACTGCGACCGCTTCCTGGAGTTCTGGAACCTCGTCTTTACCCAGTATGACCGCCAGGAGGACGGCTCCATGCCGGAGCTGCCGCACCGCAACCTCGATACGGGCATGGGCCTTGAGCGCATGGCCGCCATCATGCAGCACAAGACCGCCAATTACGACGGCGACTTGATGCAGCATCTCATCAAGCTGGGCGAGGAGATCAGCGGCAAGACCTATGACGCCGACGATTACTCCGGTGCCAGCCGCTCGCTGCGCATCATCGCCGACCACTCCCGTGCCGTCGACTTTATGATTTCGGATGGCATCCTCCCCGGTAACGAGGGTCGCGAGTACGTCCTTCGCCGCCTGCTCCGTCGTGCCGTGTTCCACGGTCGCCTGCTGGGCATCGAGGGCGCTTTCCTGACCAAGTTCATCGACGAGGTTAACGCTCAGATGGGCGAGGCCTATCCCGAGCTGCTCAAGAACGTCGCGCTCGTCAAGGGTATCGTTGCCTCCGAGGAGGAGCGCTTCTCCACGACGCTCGACAACGGTCGCGTCTACCTGGATGAGGCACTCGCAGCGCTTGCCGAGGGCGCTGTGCTTCCGGGCGATGTTGCCTTTAAGCTGCACGACACCTTTGGTTTCCCCATCGACCTAACCGTCGAGATCGCCGGCACCGCTGGCCACGGCGTCGACATGGACGGCTTCACTGCCTGCATGGAGGACCAGAAGGCCCGCGCCCGCGCCAATGCCAAGGGCGACGCCTGGGGCAGCTTCAACGACGTGTGGGTTGAGCTTTCGGATAAGGTCGCTGCGACCGAGTTCGACGGCTATGACAACGATGTGATCGAGGGCGCCAAGGTTATCGCCATCGTGCGCAACGGCGAGTCCGTCGAGTCCGCTGCCGCCGGCGAGGACGTCGAGGTTGTGCTCGATCGCACCCCATTCTATGCCGAGATGGGTGGTCAGCAGGGCGATGCCGGCAAGCTTTCCGCCGAGGGCGTTGTTCTGACCGTTGCCGACACCAAGAACCACAACGGCCTGTATGCCCACGTCGCGCACGTTGCCGATGGCACGCTGACTGTCGGTGCCGCTGTTACCGCCGCGCTCGACGCCGAGCGCCGTGGCTTCCTGCGCCGCAACCACACCGCCACGCACCTGCTCGACGCCGCCCTTAAGCAGGTCCTGGGCGAGCACGTCTCCCAGGCCGGCTCGCTGGTGACGCCCGAGCACCTGCGCTTTGACTTTACGCACTTCGAGGCCCTGTCCTCCGAGCAGCTCAAGGCTGTCGAGGACCTGGTCAACCAGCAGATCTTCGCTTCCAAGCCGGTCGTGACCCGTGTCATGGGCATCGACGAGGCTAAGGCTGCCGGCGCTGTCGCCCTGTTTGGCGAGAAGTATGGCGACGTCGTCCGCGTTGTCTCCGTGGGCGCTGAGGACCAGCCGTTCTCCCGCGAGCTCTGCGGTGGCACACACGCTGCCAACACCGCCGAGATCGGCCTGTTCAAGATCATTTCCGAGTCCTCCACGGGCTCCAATGTCCGCCGTATCGAGGCCGTGACCTCTAAGGGTGCCCTCGACTATATGGCCGACCGCCTGGCACTCGTTGACGCCGCTGCTACTGCGCTCAAGTGTCGCGTGGATGAGGTTCCCGCTCGCGTGGAGAACCTGCAGGCCGAGCTGCGCGAGACGTTCAATAAGCTCAAGAAGGCTCTGACCGGTGGCTCCTCCGACGCCATCTCCAGCGCCATCGAGGGCGCCGTCGAGCTCGACGGCTATAAGCTCGTTGTCGCTGAGCTCCAGGGCCTTGAGGCTGCCGACCTGCGCAACGTATGGGATACCGTGCATCAGAAGGTCGCCGGCCCTGTCGCTTGTGTCGTCGCCAGCGTGACTGAGAAGGGCACTCCGGCCCTGCTCGCTGCCGGCTCCGATGACGCCGTCAAGGCCGGTTTCCACGCCGGTAACGTGATCAAGCAGATCGCGGGTCTGGTCGACGGTCGCGGTGGCGGTCGTCCCAACATGGCCCAGGCCGGTGGCAAGAATGCTGCCGGCATCGCCGATGCCCTCGCGGCCGCTAAGACCGCGCTCGGCGCCTAAGAATCTAAGAAGTCGCTGTGGTTGCGCTCGCGCTGGACATAGGGGAGACCAGGATTGGCATCGCCGTCTCGAGCCGTGATGGCAAGATGGCGATGCCTGTCAAGGTGCTTCCGGCTGCCGAGGTCACCGGTATGGCCAAGACGTTCCGCTACCTGGTTGAGGACTATGAGCCCGACATCCTGGTAAGCGGACGTCCCCTGACCATGGCCGGTGAGCCTGGTCCCCAGGCCGAGCGCGTTGCCGCTGTGGCGCAAAAGATTGCCGACGAGCTCGATCTTCCGTTGGAGTTTGAGGACGAGCGTCTGTCCTCGCAAGAGGCCAAGCGTATCCTGCGCGAGCAGGGACTCAACGAAAAGCAGATGAGGGGCAAGATCGACATGATTGCCGCCAGCCTGTTTTTGCAGACGTGGCTCGATCGTAAAAACGAGGAGGTTTCGCATGCCTAGTGCTTCCGATCCGCGCCAGCCGAATCGTACACAGCAGCCGGCGTCGCGCCCTGCCCAGCCTGCCGCGCGCCCGGCGCAGTCCTTCTCTCGTTCGGCCCAACCTGTTCAACGGACGGGTCAGCAGCCTTCTGCTCGTTCGGTTCAGCATTCGGCTTCTCACGCGGCTCAGCAGCCCACTGCTCGTACGGCCCAGCCTGCAGGCGGCACCCGCTTTAAGCAGCAGGCACCTACCCAGCGAACGCAGGCCCCCCAATCGCATTCGCATCACGCTCGTGGTTCGCATGGCGTTGCTCCGGCGACCCGCTCGAGCTACAACACGCATGCTCGTCGCGGTGCTCAAAAGAAAAGCTCCCCGGTGCCTATGATTATCGGTGGCGTTGTTGCCGTGCTTGCGCTTGTCGCGATTGTTTTCTTTGTCGTGCCAGCCGTCAAGGGCTTCTTTGGCGGTGAGGGTGCGAAAGTCGTTGCAGGCCAGCAGGTTACTATCACGATTCCCGATGGTGCCTCGGGTGACAGCATCGCTTCGATTCTCTCCGAGAATCATATCGTCGAAAATCCCAAGGATTATTATGCGGCGGTGAAAAAGCTCAACGCCGATATGTCGCTCAAGCCTGGTGATTATTCGTTCACCACACTCATGGATGCGACCAAGGTTGTTCAGCAGCTCATGGAAGGCCCCAATGCGGGCTCCAATGCGCTGACTATCCCTGAGGGCTTGACGGTCGATCAAGTCGCCGACCGTGTGGCCCAGGCCTACGACAGCATCTCTAAGGAAGACTTCCTCAACCAGGCCAAGGCCTCCAACTACGTGGACGACTACAGCTTCCTTAAGGGCGCCGCCAACGACTCGCTCGAGGGTTTCTTGTTCCCCAAGACCTATTCGCTGGGTGATTCGCCGACGGCCGATGGCGTGATTCGCGCTATGCTCGATCAGTTTAAGACCGAGTACAAGTCGCTTGACTTTGCGAGCTGCGAAGCCAAGATCAAGGAACGCTACGGTGTGGAGATGTCCGACTACGACATCGTCAACTTGGCCTCTATCGTTGAGCGCGAGGGTCTCAACGCCGACCAACGTGCGCACGTGGCCTCGGTCTTCTACAACCGTCTTGCCGGCAAGCTCGACGGTTTGCGCTATCTCAACAGCGATGCGACCATGATGTATGTCACCGGTGGCGAGGTTACCGCCGACGACCTGCAGAGCGATAGTCCGTATAACACCTATAAGCACGAGGGCCTGCCACCCACGCCCATCTGCTCTCCGTCGCTCGAGGCGCTCAAGGCCACGCTTGAGCCGACCGACTCCGATGATCTGTATTTCTACATTACGCAGGACGAGGAGTACTTCTCGCAAACCTACGAAGAGCATCAACAGTCTTGGAATTAGCATGAGGATTTTTAGCCCCAAACGTTACGTTGCCTCGGTCGATCGCATCGACCTTGATACCCTGTGGGCCGACGGCAAACGCGCCATTCTGCTCGATCGCGATAACACCTTGGTGCCGCGCGACACCGAGCAGGTTCCTGCCGCGGTTTCCGCCTGGCTCGATGCCGCCCGCGCCAAAGGCTTTAAGCTGTGCATGGTGTCCAACAACTGGCATCGCGACCAGGTCATGAGCTCTGCACGCGAGCTTGGACTCGAGGCCATCAGCCACGCCATGAAGCCGGCGCCGTTTGCCATCAAGGCGGGTCTTAAGCGCCTCGGCGCCACGGCCGACGAGGCGGTGCTGATCGGTGATCAGCTCTACACGGACGTGTGGAGCGGCAACTTCGCCGGCGTCGATACCATCTTGGTTAAGCCGCAGGCGACGCAGGACCTGTGGTATACGCAGATCTTCCGTATCTTTGAGCGCCGGGCCCTGCGCGACCTTCCCTGCGAGGAATAGGTCTCGTCATGTCTCAGCACACCAAACACGGCTGCGACCATATCTTCTTTATCGGCTTTTTGGGCGCGGGCAAGTCGACGCTTGCGCGCAACGTGGGCACCATGTTCAAGCGGCGTTTTATCGATACCGACCGTCTGGTCGTGCGCCGTTGCGGCAAGTCGGTAACCGAGATTTTTGAGACCGAGGGCGAGGATCGTTTTCGCGAGCTCGAGACCTCGGCGCTCCGTTCGCTCCAAAGCGAGCGCAGCCTGTTGGTTTCGTGCGGGGGCGGTATCGTCGAAACGCCGGTGAATATTGAACTGATGCACGAAATGGGTACGTGCGTGTACCTCGAGGGCGACTTCGAGGATTCGATTCGCCAGATTCGTCGGTCTGACACGCGCCCCGATTTCCGTTCGCCCGAGCATGCTGCGCGCCTGTTTGAGCATCGCCGTCCGCTGTATCGTCAGGCCGCCGACCTTACCCTTGATATTCGCAACAAGTCCTTCGAGGACGTTTCCTACCTTTGTGCCGAGATGCTTTTGGAGCGTGGGCTGCTATGATTCGCCGTCAACTGATCAATTTCCAAAACCGCAGCGTCGATGTCCGTGTCGGATTGGGCGCGTTCGATGAGCTGTCGCGCATGTTTGCCTCGGCCGTTGGCAAGCCTAAGCGCGCGATGGTGGTTTGGAACGACGCCACATCCGAGTGTTTTGGTGAGGTCGTTGAGCATGCGCTCGTCGACGCCGGCTTTGTCGTGTCGCTGCTAGTCCTTGAGGTTTCGCCTGCTGGTGCCACGTTGGCCGATGCCGATGCGATCTTTGGCGCCCTGTCTGCCAACGGCATTACCTGCGACGATCTGGTTGTCGCCGTTGGCGATGCCGCAACCTGCTCGGTTGTTAGCTGGTGCGCAAACCAGTGGTGCGGCCGAACCGAGTGCGCGCTGTTGCCGACGACCTTCGATGCCATGCTCACGGTCGCGACGACCATGAAGCCGCTCGTCGCCTCGTCGGCGTATGCGCTTCCCGCTATCGCGTTCCGTCCCGAGCCGGGCTTGGTCGTGTGTGACCTCAACCTTGTTCGCGAGGCGGACCCCGAGGACCTCAAGCTCGGCTATGTGGTACTTGTTGGTACCATGCTTTCGAGCAGTAAGTCCCGCTGGAATCAGTTTACTGAGACCGTCCCCGAGATTCTCGCGGGCGAGGAGGTCGCGCTCGTCAATGCCGTTCAATGGTCTCAGACTGCCCGCAAGGACGTACTGATGGCCACGAACCCGAGCGCCCGCCATGCGCTCGATTTTGGTAAGACGGGGGAGCGTACCTTGCGCGCTTGCTTGGGTGATGCCGCTTCGCAGGTCCCTGCCTATCAGCTGTTATCCGAGGGCATGCGCTTTGAGGCGCGCCTAGCACATGATGCCTGCGACTTCGATATTGATTACGTTTTTGAGGTCGATGACTGCCTGGAGGACTTTGGTATCGAGGAACTTGCCTTCGATCTGGAGCCTGCCGCATATATCGAGGAGTTCCGTAGGCAGCAGTTCGCGCGCTCAAACCGCAGCATGCTGCCGCTGCCCGCGGCGCTCGGCGCCATTCGTCTAACGAGCGTTGAGGACGAGGTTCTTGAGCGCCATGCTCACGCTTACTTGGCTTCTCGCAAGGAACTTCTCTAACTTTATTGACATCCATCGTCTTTCGTATCATGTTGAGGGGCGGGTTTTCAATCGGTTGCGGATCGCATGCGATTCGGTCGTTCGATTGTGACCCGTCCCGTCTATATTGAGGACATCAAGAAAGGAATCTGCATGTCTGAGTTTGCTGCCGGTCCTGCCGGTCGTATCGAGCGTGTCCGTGCCCTGATGGCCGAGCGTGGCTACGACGCCATCGTGGTGCGCGATGAGGCCAACCTTCGTTGGCTTACGGGCGTGAAGGGCGTCTTCGACTACACCTTCGAGTTCCCGCACGCTGCGTTTATTACGGTCGACCAGTGCCTGTTCCACACCGACTCGCGCTACCTCAACAGCTTTGAGGAGAACACGCCCGCCGGCAGCCCCTGGGTCTACGACATGGACGAGGGTACCATCCCCGGTTGGGTCGCCGGCAAGATCGCAGCCAACAAGTGCCGCGTCTGCGCTGTCGAGGACGATATGCAGATCAACTTCTACCAGGGCATTCAGCGTGGTCTGGAGGATCGTTCCGTCGCCTGCATGTTGCCGCTGATGCATGACGACATCCGCAAGATGCGCGCCATCAAGGACGCCGAGGAGATCGAGCTCATGCGCCATGCGCAGTCGATCACAGATGCCGCCTTCCAGCACATGCTCGGCTTCATTAAGCCCGGTATGACCGAGAAGCAGGTTCGCAACGAGCTCGAGAACTTTATGTTCGCCAACGGCGCCGATAGCCTTGCCTTTGGCTCCATCGTGGCGAGCGGTCCCAACACTGCCAATCCGCATGCCGTGCCGAGCGACCGCGTGATCGAGAAGGGCGATTTCGTTCTCATGGATTACGGCGCGGGCTACTGCGATTACCGCTCCGACATGACACGCACCGTCGTGATGGGCGAGCCCACGCAGGAGCAGCTCGACCTGTACGCGCTCGTGCGCCGCACGCACGAGGAATGCGTCGCCGCCATCCATCCGGGCGTCGAGGGCAACGACATCTTCAAGCTCTCCAAGAAGATCATCGGCGATGCCGGCTATGGCGATTACTATAACCATGGCTTGGGACACGGCGTTGGTATCGACATCCACGAGCTGCCCAACTTCAACCGCAGCAAGAACACCATCGAGGTCGGCTCGGTTATCA
>CATYHY010000011.1 GCA_958407085.1 uncultured Collinsella sp.
TTCAAAGTTATCGATATCCATACGGGGCGCCCCTTAGGCCTCGCAAATAAACACTCGCTAGCCTTATACCCCCAGACGGCACGAGGGCTCGCACGGAATGTGACAAAGGGACTATTCCCTTGTCACATCGAAGTTGCGGTGGAATAGTTCCTGTTTGCACGCCCACTCGAGCTATTTAGGGACTATTTCACCGCAAGTTATTTGAGGGCGACGGGGATTTGGATACAGCAGAAGTCCTCTTGGTGAGACTCGTCGTAACTCGTGGTGTCCAGGTAGCAAAAATCGAAAGCATTGCCGATGGGCTGGAGCGCGTGCCTGTCCATGCAGGCCACGATGGCGCGGATACCCTCGGGCTCGTACGGCATGCCCCAGCGACTCATGCACAGGTACGTGCCCTCGGGCAGCACCTCGACGCCAATCTCCGCCAGCTCGGCAGGATCGCTCGGCAGTATTTCCTCGGCACCACGCGGCAACACGGCAAAGGAACCGGCACCGGCGATGGGGTCGTCGGAATGCAGCGCCTCGCAACGCAGCATGGCGCCCCAACCGCGCATGGGGCGTGTGCCCGTGAGCGCACGCATGCGCAGAATCGCCCGCATGAGCGTGGGGTGCAGCATCGAGCGGCCACGCTCGATATCGCTCGGGAACTCCTCAAAGACCACGTAGCGGCGCTCGAATTGCTTGAGCTCCGGTTTGCCCTCGCGCTCGCGCCAATAGACCGCCTCGTCGTAAAAACTCAGCCGCTCCTGCACGCTCGCGCGCTCGGCTTTGAGCCCGGCAATCTGCTCGTCGAGCGCCTGCACCCGCGAGCGCAGGTGATCGGTCATCTCTCCAATGTCGAACGTCGAGGTCAGGCGATCGATCTCATCGAGTTCCAGTCCCAAGTCGCGCAGCATGCAGATCAGACGCATGAGCGGGATCTGCGTGGGCGAATAGAAACGGTAGCCTTTTTCGTTAACCACGGCGGGTTTAAACAGACCGATCTTGTCGTAGTAGATGAGCGTTTGGCGCGAAACGTTAAACAAGCTCGCCATCTCGCTAATCGCATACATACCCGTCTGCATAGGTCCTCCCGACACACCCTTTGACACGAAAAGCCCGCCGCCCACAGGGGCAGCGGGCTCAAACACTACTCGTATCCTACCCTAAAGATGCCTATGACCAGCGCTTATAGTTGGCGCACGACACGCCGACGGCCTCGAGTGCCTTGGCGGCGATGTGATGCACCGCCTCATCGAGCGTGGCGGGGCCGTTGTAAAACGTGAGCATGGGCGGCATGAGCATGACACCCGGCACGCGCGCCAGGCGTGCCATGTTGTCGACATGGATCGCACTGAAGGGCGTCTCGCGCACCATAAGCACCAGGCGGCGCTGCTCTTTCATCTGCACATCGGCCGCACGCAGCAACAGGTTTTCGCTGTAGCCGCTCGCGATGCCGGCGAGCGTCTTCATGGAGCAGGGAGCCACGATCATGCCGTCGACCGGATAGGTGCCGCTTGCGATGGCAGCGCCAATGTTCTTGTTGTCGTAGACCACATCGGCATAGCACGCAAACTCGTCGAGCGTCATGCCGAGCTCCTGCTCGATGGTGATCTCTCCCCCGCGCGTGACGACAAGCGCCGACTCAGCGCCGGCCTGGCGCAGGCATTTGAGGCATTCAAGGCCCAGTGCCGCACCGCTGGCGCCAGACACGCCAACGACAATGCGACGGGGACGAACAGAAGACTCAGGCATGACAACTCCTTAACTACTTGGTAGGGCTACTTACTAGAAGGCGAGCTCGGCGGCCCACTTGTCCTTGTCGATCTCCATGAACTGCGAGCGGATGAAGTTCTTCTTGAGGTTAAACGGAACCGTGCAGTCGAAGATGGCCTTGCAGGCGATACCGTGCTCGCGGATCGAAGGATCGAACGCGGGGTCGTTGGACGGATCGAGCACGTGGCAGTGGCAACCGGGGATGGTGATGAGGTCCACGTCGGCCTGGAAGCGCGTGGTCATGGCCCACATCACGTCGCTCATATCGAAGATGTCGACATCCTCGTCGACAAGGATGACGTGCTTGAGCTCGGAGAACGCCGAGAAGGCGAGCATGGCGGCGTTGCGCTGACGGCCCTCGTCATTTTTGCTCGACTTCTTGAACTGCATGATGGCAACGAACTTGCCGCCACCGCAGGGAGCGGCGTGAACGTTGAGCAGGCGGCCCGGGATAGCGGTCTCGACCATCTTGTAGATGGAGGCCTCGGTGGGGATACCGGCCATGGACACGTGCTCGTGCGAAGGGCCGATGCAGCTCTCCATAATGGGGTTGACGCGCGTGGTGACGGCGGTGATCTTGATCACCGGGCAGACCTTGGCGCCACCGGTGTAGCCGGGGAACTCGGGCATGGCGTAGCCGTGGCCGTTGACATCCTCGTTGATGGTCTCGTCGTGCATGAGGTAGCCCTCGAGCACGTACTCGGCATTGGCAATGCACTTCTGCGGAACGGTGACGCAGTCGGCAAGCTCGACGGCGCGGCCGCGCAGGGCGCCGGCGATCTGCAGCTCGTTGAAGCCGAGCGGCGTGGTGGGAGCCTCGAAGCCGCAGCACATGTACACGGCGGGGTCCAGGCCGATGGAGATGGAGATGGGCATATCCTCGCCGCGCTGGCAGTACTCGTCAAAGAACGCACCCAGGTGACGGCTGCCCGGGGTGATCCACATGGCGAGCTTGTCCTTGTCGACGCAGGAGAAGCGGTGGATGGTTACGTCGGACTGGGTGCCATCGGGGCTCGTGCCATAGGCGAGGCCCATGGTGATGTAGGGGCCGCCGTCAACGGGCGTGTTGGTGGGAGCGGGAACGATCTTGCGCAGGTCAAAGCCCTCGTCGGTCGCCTTGTACACGACCTCCTGGCAGTCGACGTGCTTGCCCTCGGCGATCTGCTCGGGGGCGATCAGGTTCTCGAAGCGCTTGCCGATCTCGAGGCCCAGGTGCTCCTCGTCCAGGTCGAGCAGGGCGGCAACGCGCTTGCGGCTGGCAAGCATACCGATGCAGACCTTGGCGTCGTCAAAGCCCTTGACGTTGTTGAAGACCATCGCCGGACCCTCTTTGGTCGGGCGCATGACGGTGCCGCCAGCACCGACGTGACGGTAGACGCCCGAGACCTCGGCATCGGGATCGACCTGGGTATCGGTCTCGAGCAGCTGACCCGGCATCTCGCGCAAAAAGTCGAGCGCGGAACGCAGGTCGTGAATCTGGGAAGCATCGGTAGTGGACATGGCGTGCTCCTTTCGGGAGAGTGCCCGACGGCGGTGTGCCGCCGGGCGGGGTAACGTAATGGGGTCGCGGCGCTCGCAGACGGAGCGCTCGACCACTCGAAGTTCAAGCGCTTGGCTACTTACAGCCGGGGCGCTCGATCGCTTACATCAGGCCAAAGAGGTGGAACCAGGCAGCCTCGACCAGCACGACGACAAAGACGACCGCGGTGAGGGGGATGCCCATGTGCATGGCCTCTTTGGAGGTGTAGCCGCCGGCGTCCTTGCCCTCGCCGATAAGGATCGGCAGGTTATGGAACGGCAGGATGTAGTGGATGTTGATAGACGTGAAGACGATGAGCGCCACCGCGAGCGGGCTCACGCTGGAGCCAGCCGCGAAGCTGATGAACGCCGGCACGCACACGCCGAGCACGGCCATGACCGAGCCCATGAACATGTGGATGATCATGGAAAGCGCGGCGACGAGCAGGGCGAACAGGAAGATGTTCTCGGGCACGGAGCTGGGGAGCACGACGTCGGCGATCCAGGCGTTCATGCCGGTGGCACCGCCCACGGAGCCCACAGCCATGGCGGCCGTCAGGAACATGAGGGACTTGATGTCGACAGCGTTCCAGCTGGCGGGAGTGAGGACTTCGCCGATGATGGGCATGGCGAGAGCAACGCCAATGGCCAGGGTGACCCAGCCGATATAGTCGCCCGAGACGGTGAGCCACAGCGCGATGGCGATGACAAGCCACACGATGGTGCGGGTCTCCTTGACGGAGAGCTTGCCGAGCGCGGCCTGCTTGGCCACGATCTGCTCGCGATCGTAGACGAGCTCCTTGCTGGGCTTAAAGAGGAAAAGGCCCAGGAACAGGGTGCACAGCAGCGCAACCAGCATAGGCACGCTCATGTACAGGAACCAGTCGACGAAGGACGGGCTCATGCCGCCGGCCTCGGCACTGTACTGCGCAACGAGCGGGTTAAGCGTGGAGTCGCCCGTCAGGAAAAACATGGAACCCGGGGCGGCAGCGGCAAACACGAGGAAGCCGAGCTTGCCCTTGTCGTCGTCACCGTAGCCGGCGGACTCGGCGATGACCGAGACGACGGCGAGAATGAGGAAGGCGCGGGGGAACGGATGCGGGATCAGCAGCGACAGCACAAAAGTGAGCGCGAAGATCGAGATGATGAGCGACTTGGCGTCGCGCACGAACTTGAGCATGAACGCGTAGGCGATACGCTCGCCCAGGCCCGACTCCTTGACCGCGCTGGCGATGAGGTAGGCGCCGATAACGAGCCACATGGTGGCCTTGGTCCACGAGCTAAACGTGGAGGCGACCGTCGCCGAGACGCTCGCGGCGCCTGTGTCGTCCACGCACACCTTAAACAGAACGAGCAGCGCGCAGTAGAGCAGGCCCACAAAGCCCGGCTGTGCCACGCCACATGCCCAGAACACCACCGTGGCGAGCGTCAGTGCCAGACAGGTCTGACCGCCGACCGTGAGCTCGACCGTCGAGCTCAGCTCCGCCAAAGGAAGAAACTTCACCAGCAAAAAGACAACGATACCCAGCACAAAGCCAATTTCGCGCTTGGTGATCTTAAACGCCTTCTTTTCCGCTTCCATCTCCCCACCTTTCTTGTTGGGGGCGCTCCGGATTCGCAGCCACGTTGCCGCTTAAAAAGGGGCGCCCGTTATCGGACACCCCTTACGTTGCGCTGTGTTGCGGCAATACAGTCAAGCGAGAT
Organism: uncultured Collinsella sp.; assembly: GCA_958407085.1. Lineage (GTDB taxonomy): Bacteria > Actinomycetota > Coriobacteriia > Coriobacteriales > Coriobacteriaceae > Collinsella. The sequence continues at coordinate 4,978 of CATYHY010000011.1, forward strand.
TTTTTGGATGAGAAGCGCCCCTCTGGACAAAAACCGTCACAACATTCGACACTTTTCCTCGTTTTCGAGATTTTTGCCGAATGTTGTGACGGTTTGGATGTGACAAAGGGACTGTCTTTTTTACATAGCGAGGGCCGTGCGGATGAATGAGTCGCCGAGGGCCTCGCGGAGCCAGGGGGCCAGCTGCTCGGGGTGACCCTGCAGGTAGCCTTTGAGCTCGGACGGAGCCACGCGACGCACTTCCGAGATCTCCTCTTGGTTGATATGCAGCTCGCCCGGCTCAACATGGGCAAGGTAGACCTCGCACCATTCGCACTCGCAGCGACCGTCGCCGTGGTCCTCGCGGTACACCACGTGTCCGAGGTGCTTGAGCTGATCGGGCTCGCGCGTAATGCCGAGCTCTTCGTTGATGCGGCGCGCCGTGGCGGCCGCGACGTCTTCCCCGGGGAGCGGATGGCCGGCACAGCTATCGGCCAGCACTCCGCCCCACAGTCGCTTGAGCGGACTGCGGCGACAGAGCAGCAGGCGCGCGTCTTCGCCCCGGCCCTCGACCAAAAGCGTCAGAAATGCCTGATGCAGGATGCCCTCGCCGGCATGGGCATCGATGCGGTCGACGGGGCCAAGCGCCTCGCCGGTCGCGGCATCGACCGCCACGACCTCGGCGCCCGCGCCGCCCTCATCCCAACCGGCGCGCAGGATGCGCGCGGCGGCTTCCTCAAGCGCGGCGATGAGCTCCTTGGTGGTATCGAGCACGCGCTGCAGGTCGTCCCCGCTCGCCTGTTCAACATGAAAGCCCGTGCTTGCAACTACCGGCACGTCAAAGCGCGTGGCCAGCGCCGCCGCGATATCGTGCGCCGGGATCTCGTCTCGATGGCACGGAACGGCCAGGATGCTCACCGTCGCCGTACGGCCGGGCTCGGGGCGCGGAATGGCCTGCGCCGTGGCGCCCAGGTGCGCAAACTCCGGCGAGCAGGCGTACACCGCCATGCCTCGCGGCGTCACCGTCAGCTGGGCCTCGAGCGCAAACTTGCCCTCGCCCACTGCAACCTTTGTCGTGTGCATACCCATGGGATCTCCTGTCGCCCGCGATGTACCTGAGACCATCTTCGCCTGTATTGCGACTATACAGGCAAGCTCTCCATGTGACAAAGAGACTGTCCCTTTGTCACATTCTGTTAGAGTTGCAGGGATTGAATCCCGCTTATTCATGCGACATTGGAGTGACAACCTTGACCGCCGCAACCACGCCTAAAAGTAAGCCAACCGCCGCCGCGCTCTCCCCCGCGCGCACCAAGCTCTGCCTGGCGCTGCTCGTGCTGTTGGGATTCTCGCTCGGCTGCTCCGAGTTCGTGGTCATCGGCATCGAAAGCGACTTGGCAACGGAACTCGGCATATCACTTGCCACTGCGGGCCAGCTCATCAGCGTGTTTGCGCTCGTCTACGCTATCGCGACGCCGGTGCTCGCGCTCAGCACGGGGCGATTCCGCCGCTACCAGCTGCTCGTGTGCTATAGCGTCGTCTTTGTGCTCGGCAACCTGGTCATGGCGTTGGCCCCCAACTTCCAGGTGCTGTTTATCTCACGCATTGTCCTGGGCTCTGTCTCGGGTGCGCTGCTCGCCGTGGGCGTGACGTACATCCCTGAGCTGCTATCCCCGCAGCAAACCTCACTTGCCATCTCGGTCGTGTACGGCGCGTTTTCCGTGGCGATGGTCTTTGTGACCTCGATTGGCAAGTTTGTGGCCGACACACTCGATTGGCACGTGGCCATGTACGGCACGCTGACCTTTGCCGTTTTGATCTGTAGCGCGCTCGTGGCGTTTATGCCTCGCGCCGGGCAGACCGATGAGCCCGCCACCTTCCGCGAGCAGGCGGGGCTACTACGCGAGCCGAGTATCATCACCGGCATGCTCATCTTCTTGTTTGGCGTGGGCTCGGTCTACGTATTCTACGGCTACGTGACGCCTTATCTGGAGCAGGTGCTGGGCATGGATACCGTTCAGGCGAGCACCACACTTATGGCCTATGGCGTGTTCTGCCTGATCTCGAACATCCTGGGCGGATGGATCGACGCGCGCTTTGGCATGAAGGCGCTGCTTGTGACGTTTGTGCTGCAGGCTGCGGCGTTACTCGGACTGTTTGCTGTGGGCGGCACCATGCCGCTCGCGCTGGTCTTTGTCTTTAGCTTGGCACTGCTCATGTACCTGTTCTCGGTGTCGTGCATCACGCACTTTATGGACGTGGCACGCAGCCGCCATCCCAAGTCGATGGTACTCGCAAGTTCGGTTGAGCCCATGGCGTTTAACGTCGGCATTTCGTTTGGCACCGCGGTGGGCGGCGCCGTGGTAAGCAGCGTTGGCATTGCGTACGTGGGCGCAGTGGGCGCCGCGTTCTCGCTTGTGGCCTGGGCCCTCACGCTGGTGACGATTAAGCTGGCTCGCTGGGAGCGCCGTCGTCAATCAGCACAGCTCCGGATGCAGGCATAGGAGCGAACATAGCCCAAGGTGGCGAGCAACCGGTGAAAACCGTCCCATACAAGTAGTGTTTATCCGCCTGGAAGCTTCAGCAGTGCAATTTCGTGTATTTCAGATACACGTTTTTCTTCGATTTCATGTATCTGGAACACATGAAATCTTGAGCACCCCTGTCTTCGTGGAAAACGTTTTTGCCCGCTTTACATCAGACGATGGGCGTGAGCTGCGTCATCCTCCACTCTGCGCAGTTGGCTTCATTGAAAAGGGCTGTGTTACAGTGCCACCGCAGGCCGTACGGCCCTGTCTAGAAAGGAAACCCTGTGCAACGCGTTCTTTTTATCTGCCATGGCAATATTTGACTAAAGGAGCAAACCGCCTCGTAAATGAGTGGTTTGCTCTTTTCATCTTGCTGCTATGCAACTTTTTCACAACTTTTGAGTGCTGGATTCGCCCCTAGCCGCGTCTTTTAGCCATCGCATCCCGCAGCGCCCGAAGCACTTCGATTGCCACGGGCAGCTCGTCGACCTCGAACGAATCCAGGATCTCTCGCACCTCTAACGAAAGCGTCGACTTATCAGGCCTCGGCTCGTCGGACAGCAGCGCGTCGGCGCCGACCGAAAGCTCCTCGGCAATCTTCGATAGCACGGGCAGGCTCAGCTTAGTGTTTCCGGTCTCGATATGGCTCATATGCGTGACGGAGATGCCGACCTTTCCTGCCAGCGCCTCCTGCGACATCCCGCAGGCCTTACGGTACCGCCGTATGCGTTGGCCTATTTCGAAATACTTCACACTATCACCGCCCATACGAATCAATCTGACTTGAATCGTATGGGCATTTTTCTGCAAGTATAATAAACTGTAAGGGCTAATTATTGCCTATGTAGTTCAATTATGAGCAATAGTCAGCATTCCGAAAACGGGTGCGCCGAAGGCGCACCCGCATATCGAGGAGAAGGGTAAAGGCCGTGGGGGAACAAACGGCAGATCTGCTGTCGGGAATCACGACCGCGCACGACCTGATGCATCGCGTGGTCAATCTGCAAAATCGCATCAACCAACTGACCACGCAGTTCTCGCAAAAGACAGCAAGGAAGACCAAGCGGCACCCCGTGCTCTATGCCATAGCCGGTTTCCTCATCGTCTTCACGCTCATCACGAGCACGCCGCTCTGCGCGCTCACGTATCCGTTCTCCCTCCCGTTCTACGCGACCGGAGGACCGGACCTCCAAAGGGACGTCTGGAATGCCATAAACCTGATCGTCTCCGCCGTCATCGGCGTGGTCCTCTACCTGGTCATCGCCAAGGCGGCCGACACGTCCCGCGCCCGCCGCAACGTCTATATCGACAACAACAACGCCGTGGTCGACGCAAATAACCAGGCGCTCGCGCAGAGCATCGAGCAAACCAAGCAGGAGATCTTCACCGTGTAGCAACGTTGGGCGGCAGAGGTCGCGCCGTGGTACCCCATGGACTATGACAACACCGCAGCCGTCGACTTCTTCCTCTCCGCCGTGCGCAACCATCGCGCCACCACCGTGCAGGAGATGGTGAACCTCTACGAGACCGAGATGGACCAGCGACGCATGGAGGCGGGGCAGCAGGAGATGCTCAACCAGCAGCGCATCGGCAACATGCTCCAGATCGGCAACCTCTTTATGCAGGGGCAGATTCTCAACCAGGCCCAGCAGATCAACGCGAACACCGCAAGCACGAGCAGGAACGTCGATTGGATCGCGCGCGATGTGTTCGGCAAACGCAACGGACTGTAACCGGCCGATTTAACGAAAACGTAAACCCAAAAGAAAGGAAAAGGGAAGATGAAATCAACGACATGGAAAAGAGGGGTGCTGACCCTCGCGGGCGTGTTCGCCCTGTGCGTAGCACTGCTGTCCGGCGCGCGCGGCGCCTATGCCGAGGAAATCAGCGGCAACGGCTGGACGCTCAACGACGGCGTGCTCACGTTGACGGCGGACATCCCCACGGCAACCACATATGACTGGACGCAGTACGCCTCGCAGATCACAGAGGTCAAGGTTGCCGAGGGCGTCACGGAAATCCCCGGCACCGCGTTCGCCTCGTACGGTAGCGTCCAGTACAGCAACCTGCATAAGGTGACGCTGTCCTCCACGGTGAAGACCATCAGGGTCTCCGCATTCGCGGACAACCCTAGCCTCACCGAGGTCCATCTGAACGATGGGCTGGAGCGCGTGTGGAACTGCGCGTTCCAGAATGCGGGATTCACCGAGATCAAGCTGCCCGCAAACGTCGACTGGCATTCCGATGTCTTCGTCTACTGCAAGAAGCTCACCTCGGTGACCATTCCCTCCGGTTCCACATGGGGCGGCGGCGGCAACGCGCAGTTCTACGGCTGCACCAGCCTTGAGAACGTGCATGTCGAGGAGGGCGTGACCGAGATCCCCGACCAGTTCCTCAACCAATGCGACAGCCTCAAGAATGTCTGGATCCCCAAATCCGTCACGGCCATCCATTCGACGCCCATTCTCAACTGCCGCATCATCGGCTACAAGGGGACCGAGGCGGAGCGCTATGCGAAGTGGCGTCAGGAGGTCGGCGTGAACACCGTTGAGTTCCATGCCATCGACGGCGACGCGCACGAAGGTACTTGGAAGGTCACGACCCCCGCGACCTGCACCGCGCCCGGGCAGGAGCAGCTGACATGCGATATCTGCGGGGCCGTCCAGACGCGCGAGATCGCGGCGACCGACCACACATGGGACAAGGGCACCGTGACTACCGAGCCCACCGCGACGAAGGAGGGCGTGCGCACCTACACCTGCACCAAATGCGGCGCCACCAAGACCGAGACCGTCGCCGCCCTCGGGACGTCGACCGAGCAGAAAAAGCAAGCGCAGGCAAACGGCTCGAATGGCTCGAACGCAAAAACCGATGCCAAGAACGGCGAGCTGCCCAAGACGGGTGACAACATCCTCCCCTTCCTCGCAACGCTCGCAGTATCCTTGGCGCTCATCTCGGCCGGCGTCTTCATGGAGCGCATGCGCGCCTCAAAGTAATTTCTCAAGAGCGAACAGACATCACGGAGGAAGGAAGCGGGATAAGAGATGGCTGACAGATCCGGCAAAAAGAAGCGGGCGGCACTGTGGGTGGCGATAGGTATCGCGGCGGTGGTCGCCATCTGCTGCGGAGGCGCCTATCTATATCTCTCGGCGCAGGTGTCCAAGACCTACGGCGTTCCCCTCGTCGTAAACGCCGAAGGGCTTGACACGCGAAAGGGCACGAAGATCGCCATCCATGCCACCGGAAAGGACTCCTCGGGCAACAGTGTGGACAGCGTGTTCCACGCGGGGTCGGACTCTTCGGACATCGCCCTCAGGCCGGGAGATTACCGCCTTGCGATCGAAGCGTCACCCATCGCGGCGGACGGAACCATCTACGACACCAAGGGCGCGTCCACGAAGGTCAGCATCGACAAGGACGGCAAAGTCAACGTCAAGAAGGAAATCACCATCAAGCCTGTCCCCGCAGAAGAGGTGACGGACGCGCAGATCGATGCGGCATATAAAGCAGCAAAGGACAGCGGCATAAGCTCGTCAAAGCTCGACAAGCTCAAAGAGAAGGCACAAAAGCGCAGGGACGACGCCGTGGCAGCCAAGAAGGCCGAGGAAGAGAAAAAGACCGACGAGGCGAGCACTTCCGAGAGCGAGCAGACGTCAACGGACCAGGCATCCAGCGGTGGCCATTCGTTCACGACCGACTACTTCTACGTGGACGTGCCGTCCGATTGGAAGCAGAACGAGTGGAGCGTGACCCAGCTAGACGACCACACGTGGCAGATTTCGCACAAACCGGCCAACGACTACGGCGGCGCAATCTGCATCGCCGTTGCGAAAGATAACCCGTGGCCGGTATACGGCACGCAGGAACTCGGCGCGACCGGCGCCGGACTGAACGTATATGTCGGCAACGGGGCGGGAGACGGCCTGGAGAAGTATCTGACGATCGGGCTCACCAAGTCATGGGACCCGAACGATCCCAACTCCGTCCGCGGCGACGGCATGACGAACTCCCAATTCCAGGATCAGCTCAACGCGAGAGAGTGGCTCAAGGCACAGCAGGAAAGCCAACAACAACAACAACAATAAGTTGCATAGGGACAAGCCGAACGGCTCCGGAATCTTTACCGGGGCAGTCGTTCGACTTGCCCCCTTCCCATCAAAGCCGACGGGAAAGCATCGAGCAACAAGCTAAATCGACAAAGCAAGCGAACGCAAAAGGAGAAAACAACCATGAAGCAGTACACGAGGAGAGAGGCGCTCAAGCTATTCGGTATCGGGACGGTTGCCGTCGCGGGCCTTGGGCTGGCTGGATGTAGCGGTTCAGGCGAAGGCGTCAAGAACGCGAGCGAGCCCGTGCCTGCTTCGCAGGCTTTCGGCCAGGCGGGCGTGTGGATGGTCTACGACGGCGACGAGCAGATAGGAAAGGACGTGGCAATCGAGGAAGTCCTATCCTTCGACGGGAACGGCAACGTTGCGAGCTACCAGTGCAAGAGCCTGACCTTCGGCGACCTCGACGGTCTGTCCGACGATGAAATCGTCGAGCTGGCGAAGCAGCAGGACGAAGCAGCCTTCAATGCTGCGAAGCAGGCGGCAATCGATGCTACCGATGAAGCTATCCAAGCGTGGCAGCAATGCTATGGCACATTGAAGGCAGAGGCGGACGCCGGTACGTACGATTCGATAGACTACTACGGAGACTATGGCATCGAGAATGTGCCCGAGGAAGACCGAGCCCAGGTCGTCGAGACGTACCAGACCACGTTGGACAACACGCAGGATGCTCTCGACGCTGCAAACAAAGGACAGGCATTCAATGAAGCTGCCGCTTATCAAGAACCCGAGGCGAAGCCCTATACGCTCCGTCTCGAAACAGATGGCAGCGGTAATGCGGCGGCGAACGAGTCGCTTGTTTTCCAGCTCGCAAAGTTCTCCTTCTACCAAGCAAACATCAATGCGGATGAAAACGATCTAACAAGCGACAGAACACGCTTTCGCATTTTAAATGACTACGGTTGGGACAATAATGCCGAGATTCCCGACAGCGCGTTCAGCTCGACCAAAAAGTCCATCGAACTCTGCTCACCCACCTACTCGACCACCCAGACCGTCTATGGCACGACCTTCGGCGGTTACTCCGGCCTCGCCACCGTCGCGAACGAGGGGCACGCGGGCTTCACGTGGGACACCCCCGATGCCGAAGGGATAGAGGTGGACTAGGTAATCGATACGCACGGATATAGCCCGATGGCAGCTCGGGCTATATCCGTGAAATAGAAAGGAGCAAACATGGAGGAACAGGCAAATTTGTTGCCAGGCGTTGCCACGGCGCACGATTTGATGCATAGGGTGGTTGACCTTCAGGGACGAATCAACCAGCTCACCACTCAGTTTGCCACCAAGACGGAAAAGAAGACTAAAAGGCACCCTGTTCTCTATGCAATCGGGGGCTTCCTTATCGCGTTCACGCTTATCACGAGCACGCCACTTAAGGTGATAACGTATCTCCCCACCCTTCCGTTCTTCTCGATGGGAGGCACAGAGCTTCAATTGGCGGTCTGGAATATCGTGAACCTCATCGTCTCAGCTATCATCGGTGCGATTTTATACAAGGTCATAGCGAAGACAGCGGACAAAAGCCGCTCCCAGAAAAATGCCGCGATTGACCAAAGCAACCAACGAGTTGAAGCCAACAACCAGGCCCTAGCCCAGAGCATCGAGCAAACCAAGCAGGAGATTTTTGCCGTACAGCAGCAATGGGCTTCGCAGGTCGCCCCGTGGTACCCCATGGATTACGACAGCATCGAAGCCGTGGACTTCTTCCTTGCTGCCGTGCGCAACCATCGCGCCACCACCGTGCAGGAGATGGTCAACCTCTACGAGACCGAGATGCACCAGCGCCGCATGGAAGCGGGCCAGCAGCAGATTCTCAACCAGCAGCGCATCGGCAACATGCTGCAAATAGGCAACCTGTTCATGCAGGGGCAGATTCTCAATCAGGCTCAGCAGATTAACGCGAACACCGCCAGTGCGAGCGGCAACCTCGACTGGATGGCTCGCGCGATGGGAAAGCGCTAAGTAATGACGCGGTTGACATAACGAGGCAACTCGAAACCACCATGAAAGAAAAGGGGATGGATAATGAACGGATTATCCCAGTGGGCGCGCTCGCATAAGCCCCAAGTCGCAGCGATAGCCGCTGCGATCGTTGTTGCGATCGTTGTTGCGACAGCCGTGGCAAGTGGAGCGTTCGCAACGTCCGAGCAACAACCAGAACAGCAGGAGTCAAGAACCGTCGATGTGGCCCTCAACGTCACGGCCGACCACGGCTGGGACGAGAACTCCACGCCCGCCATCGCCCATATCGAGGGCAACGATGTGGACTTCTACCACGCGGTGACCCCCGATGCCGAGGGCAACAAGGGCACTTCCACGGTCGAACTCGCCGAGGGCGACTACACCGTGAGCTTCGTCAGCCCCGTCAACTCCGACGGTTCCGCCTTCGACATCTACGACACGGGCGCTCCCGTCGACATCACCGTCGACGCCGACGCGAAGACCGCACCTGCGGTCAACTGCCCTATGGCGCAGATTTCCGCCGACAAGGTCACCGACGAGATGCTCGCGAACATCATCAACAAGACCAAGGACGCCATCAAGAAGGGTGACGAGACCTTGAAGGGCGATGCAGGTACTGGCATCCTCGACAAGCTCGACGGCAACGTCGCCAAGAACCCGAACGCGAGCGACAAGACCAAGCAGGAGGCGACTGACGCCGAGAAGGAAGTCGATGTCAACAAGGAGCCTGCCCAGACGACCCCGTCTGCCAAGACCGACAACGCCAAGACTGACAACAACGCTGGTTCTCAGTCTTCCAACAACGGTTCTTCGAACTCTGGTTCGGCTTCCAGCAAGCCTTCCAAGCCCGCCCATACGCACACTTGGGTGAACCATACGGCTACCCGCCAGGTCTGGGTGAGCAACTGGGTTGATGTGCCTGACTACGAGACCAAGACAATCTATGGCGGACAACTCTACACGGAACAACCTGACGGAACATGGCTCAGCAACGGAGAGACGTACTGGTTCTACACCGATGCCGACTTCGAAGCATTCAAGAACCTTATCGTCGAAAAGATGAAGACCGAAGGGTATTGCGGCAACTACGTGAACCGCACTAAGACCGAGAAAGTACAGGTAGGCTCCCACAAGGAAGACCACGGTTCCTACAGCACCGAAACCTACGTGGACTACGTGTATTGCACCTCGTGCGGTGCTCATCAGTAAACAATCCACATCCGGACAGCAAATCCTACCCAATCACAGAAGATAGCCAATCGTCTTCGAGGAGGAAGGCGGTCGCAAAGCGGCCACCTTCCTCTTTTTACCTCAGCAAAAACGAGAAATGGCATCTATTCGGAAAACGCGAAAGTAGATCAACGACAGCGCTCTGCCCTATCGAGGGCTCTTGATGGTCTCAGAGCGGATCGCGTTGAGACCCTATCGCATCCCGCGACCGCCAAAGGTCCTTTCATGGGTCTTTCAGCGGGCGCTTAGTGGGCTGCTAATGGGATACTGACGGGCAAGAGCGAAAAGATGCCTTCGGCATCGAGTGCCTCCAAAGTGAAAAGGAGGTACACACATGAACAACAAGCCATTAGAACCCAACAGCCCCCAGGAGGAGGCCATGTGGAGGGCGCAGGTGCTCAGGCGCACCGCCCGCATCTGCTCGGCGAAGGCCAAGGAGCTTGAGCGCATGGCGAAGGTGGACGGGAACGCCCCCATGCGCGACAGCGGCACCCTGAAGGACGTGCTCAAGCGCATCGACAACGTGATGGAGTGGCGGTTCGTGAACGCTCTGGGCGAGGTCGTACTCGACGGGGACATCCTCGCGGAGAGCATCGACTGCGAGGCCCTGCGCACCATGCGCTACTGCGTGGCTGAATGTCTCAAGCGAACCGAGGAGCGGGAAGCGGAGGGGAAAAGCGATGAGTGACTACGGCATCAAGACCTACGCCGACCTCGCCGAGACGTGCGGGAACATGGTGCTCGCAAACGAGATGGCAAAACGCCCGCTTGAGCTTGTGAGCGGGGACTGGGCGCCGTGGGAGGAGATTTTCCAGTGGTACATCATACAGGACCCGTCGTTTGTCATGGATCACACGGGCGAGCCGGTGTTCTACGACGAGGAGCTTGACCTGTACGTCCTTGGGGTAAATCATCTAGGCACAGCTTGGCGGCTCGTGCCCGCTCCGATAATCCACGACTGAAAAGACGCCGAAGGGCGCAGCGAAAACAATCGCTGCGCCCTTTATTTTTTGCTCCGCGCGCACTCAAGACGCGCTTTCTACACGTCGTCACTTTACGCCTGAACTTGTAGAAAATCCTCCGAGAAGATTGCCCCGTTTATGGGGCTTTTCGAAGCGCTTTCTACAACTGTCGCAATCTTCGACAAATTCAACCCTTGAAACATGCCTTGTTTTCTACAGCGTTTTACGCCATATATCAGGAGAAATCGCCTTGGCTCCCTCCGCTATACGCTTCGGGGGCAAAAAAGGCAAAAGGGCATAAGGGGGACTGACGCAGCGTGCGCTGCGGTCGGCATAGCCGACAGTCCCATGCCCAACGCCCGCGTACTTCATACAAATAAACCCACGAGCATCGAGCGAAGCGAGATGCGCACGGGCGAAGGGCATGCGTATGGAGACCCCGTGAATCTCGAAATATAGCACTGACTTTTTTCTCCTCATTTATGAACGGATGCAAACAAAAATACTGATTTATCAGGGTTTTCTCGATTTGCTGATGCGCAACGGTGCGGGTACTCTCGGGTCGAATTGAAATTGCGTTGCAAGCAACGCCGATTGAAAAGGAGGCTCGAATGAGCAAGGAGACAAGTGTTCAGGATGCGTCTGAGAACCCTGTGTACAGCATGCTCGAAAATGCCATGTTGGTCGTTGACGAAGAGGAGGCAAAGAAGTTTCTTGGGGCAACCAGGCTTTTGCAGTTGATGGTAGACAGCGGTGATGGCATCGGGCCTGCGCATCTTCGTCACTGCTATGACTCATCTCATCGCTATTACTTTGTAAGCGATCTGCTGTATTGGAACACGAATCGTCGCTAGGGTTCTCGAAAGCAATCCCGCGCAGCCCGTACCACTAGCAATTATGTGTCCCGATGCACCAGCGAAGCAGCATCGGGGCACATCCATAAGGAGAGGAGATGACAAGAGTGCCCACGAGGAAAGACAGCAAGGGGCGCATCCTTCGCCAAGGAGAGGGGCAGCGCCCGAACGGCCAGTACTATTTCAAATTCAAAGACGTGAAAGGCAAGACGAAGTACAAGTACTCGTGGACGCTTACCACGCACGACCTCCCTCCCAAGGGCAAAAAGTCGGGGCCGTGCCTCCGCGAAATCGAGAAGCAGGTGCAACGCGATCTGTTTGACCGCGTTGCACCAAGCGGGATGACCGTTCTCGAATTGGTTGAAAAGTACGTCGCGACCAAGACGGCGGTGCGCCCGACTACGCGCGCGGGCTATAAGACGGTTATGAACTTTCTCGCCAAGGACGAGTTCGGAAGCAGGAAGATCGGCGATGTAACGACGCTCGACGCGAAGAATTGGCTCATCTATCTTCAAGGCGAACTCGGGAAAAGCTACAGCGCGATTCATTGCATTCGAGGAGTGCTTCGCCCAGCTTTCCAGCTAGCGGAGGAAGACGACCTCATCAGGCGCAACCCGTTCAACTTCGAGCTTGCCACCGTACTCGTCAATGACTCCATTGCGCGCGAGGCCTTGTCCCCACAGGACGAGCGCAGGTTCCTCGATTTCATCAAGGGAGATAAGCATTACTCGCGATATTATGAAGCGTTCTACATCCTCTTCAACACGGGGCTGCGCATCTCGGAGTTCTGCGGCCTCACAAAATCTGACCTCGACTTCGAAAACGGAAGCATCCGCGTCAACAAGCAGCTGCAGAGGGGCAGCGATATGAGGTACTACATCGAACGCCCCAAAACGAAAAGCGGCGAGCGATACGTACCCATGTCCGAGGAAGTCAAAGAATGCTTCAAGGCAATCCTTCAAAAACGTGCCAACCCACCTGTCGAGCCCGTCGTTAACGGAGTGAGCGGATTCCTGCTTCTAGACAAAAACGACATGCCGAAGGTTGCGATGCACTGGGAGAAGTACTTCCAGCTCTCCCTCCGCAAGCACAATAGCATCTACAAGAAGGGGCTTCCCAAGATTACCCCGCATGTATGCCGACACACGTTCTGCTCCAAGATGGCTCGCAAGGGGATGGACCCCGCGAAGCTCAAGTACATCATGGGGCACTCGGACATTAGCGTGACATACAACACGTACACCCACCTTGGATTCGAGGACGTGAGGGGCGACATGCTCCGCATGACGGATGGTGCCGCGTAAGCTAAAGTGTACGAAGTTGTAAATCCGCGAGGTTTACAACCGAATTTACAACTTTTGCGGCGGAAAATATCCGCTCATACACGAGTCGATTCGGGATTCCGCGACTGGGCGATGACATACGAACAGCATTTATCACCTGCGGAAATCCTGATATATGAGAGGAAGTCCAAGGATGCACAGAATCATGTTCGTATGCCACGGCAACATCTGCCGCTCGACGATGGCTGAGTCGGTGTTTACCGAGTTGGTGCGCCGCGCCGGGCGCGAGGGCGAATTTGTCATCGATTCCGCTGCGACCTCGACCGAGGAGATTGGCAACCCGCCGCATCATGGCACGGTCGCCAAGCTGCGCGAAGTCGGGATTCCCGTCGTCGCACATCGCGCACGTCAGGTGCGTCGCGCGGAGTATGGCGACTGGGACCATATTGTCTATATGGATGCTGAGAACGCGCGTGGCCTGCGTCGCATCTTTGGCGACGACTCCGACGGCAAGATTACGCGCTTGCTCGATTGGACCGAGCGCCCCGGCGACGTGGCCGATCCCTGGTACACCGGCAACTTCGATGCCACCTACCGCGACGTGCTCGCCGGCTGCACGGCGATGCTCGAGCAGCTGTAGGCAAGCGAGGTCGCGGGCCACGCCTTCGGCGCGAAATGAGCGTGGATAATCTCCCGCATGAAAAATGAGCGTGGATTTTCTCCCACTTTGAGTGTTCAAGTGCGCTCTAAACGGGAGAAAATCCACGCTCGACTACTCGTCGACGATCTCGGCAAGCCAGACGTTCAGTGTATCGACTTCGGGGCAGCAGAACTTTGCCGTGCCGGGCTCGTTGCCAGGCACGGTTCCGCCATAGCGCAGGATATCGATATAGGGAAAGCCCACGTGACAGGCCATGGCGCACATCTTGCCGCGATCGCGGTCGAAGTCGAAGACGTCGCCGGGCTTGTGACCATGGTGGCAGCGGCACGCACCCAGCTGATCCACGCAGCTCACGCGGATACGCGGACGCTTGCCACGCGGCGCGCCGAGCGGCCTGTTCTCGCCCGCAGGCTTGACGCCGCTCTCGCCAGCATTACTCATGGTCAATCACATCCAGGCAGGCCTCGATGGGCAGGCCGGCGGACTTGTCCTCTTGGTCGGCATTGCGCTCGATAAGCTCAGCCACCACACGCATGGCATCGGCCGTTGCGCGCTGCAGACTCCAACCTGCCATAACGCGGCCGACGAGCACCGCCGAGAACGTGTCGCCCGTGCCCGGGAAATAGACCGGAATGAGCTCAAAGGGAATCGTGAAGTACTCCCCCGCTACATGGTCGTAACCGATAACCGCGTTCGTGCCATTGACCACGGCGCTCGTAATGACCACAGACTTGGCACCCAGCTCGCGCACGGCGTCCACAAGGACGCGGGCCTCATCGGGCGTTATTTGCTCGGCGATAGGCCTATCGGCAAGCAGGCACGCCTCGGTATAGTTGGGTACCGCGTAGTCTGCGCACTCCAGCAGGTGCCTCATAAGACCAATCGTGGACTCGGGCACGCCCGCATAGAGCTTGCCGTTGTCGCCCATGATGGGATCGACGAACACCTTGGTGCCCTTTTGCGCACGGCGGTGGCAAAAGTCCGAGATGATGCGCGTCTCTTCCTCGGTCACGATAAAGCCGGTCGAGATGGCGTCGAACTCAAAGCCGAGCTCCTCCCAGATAGCGAGGCTTTGGCGCACGTACTCGGTGGTGTCGTGGATGTAGAACTTGGGATAGTTGAGCGTATCGGACACAAGTGCCGTCGGCAGGTTATGGATGCGGTAGCCCATGTGCGACAGCACCGGCAGCATGGCGGAAAGCGCGACCTTGCCGTAGCCGCACATATCGTTGATCAGCAGCAGCTGAGTGTTCTTCATGAGTGTCTCCCTTGGTTCGGGCGCGGCGCGGCAGCGCCACAGTGCGACTAAGTGTAGCGCAGGGGACGTCGTGAGCGGAGTCGAGCGGTTACGGCGTTTGGCAAAACGCCGTAACTGCATAAGTTTGGTACCTTGACAATCAATCTATGCGCTCCTAAATTGGTTAGGCACAAAACAATTCCTCTACCTAACTAAAGAAAGGAGCAGCACTAATTCATGTGCGATGAACCTCTTAGCCTTTGTTCGCACGAGCCCGGCGGCG
>CATYHY010000012.1 GCA_958407085.1 uncultured Collinsella sp.
ATGAGGATTCCTACCTGGTGCAGTCGCCGCTCTTTTGCGTATGCGACGGCATGGGTGGTCACGCTGCCGGCGAGGTAGCCTCTTCCATCGCCGTCGAGACTATTGCCAAGACGGCCCCACAGTCCGCCGACGCAGCACGCCTGGCCGCAGCCGTCGAGGCAGCCAACGCCGCCGTAATCGAGGCGGCCCTGAACGGCCTGGGCAAGCCCGGCATGGGCTGCACAGCCACCTGCGCCTACATCGAAAACGACACGCTCGCCATCGCCCACGTGGGCGACTCGCGCGCCTACCTGCTCCACGAGGGCACGCTCATCCGCGTGACCCGCGACCACTCCTATGTGGAAGAACTCGTGGACGCCGGCGAGATCACGGCAGACGAGGCTCGCGTCCACCCCAACCGTTCGGTCATCACCCGTGCGCTGGGCTCGGACCCCGCCATGTATGCCGACCACTTCACTCTGCATATCGAGGAAGGCGACCGTCTGATCCTATGCTCCGACGGCCTTTCGAGCATGATTCCCGATAGCGATATCGAGAACATCGCCACGCAGTCCTCAACCGCGCAAATCTGCGTCGACAACCTAGTGGACGCGGCGCTTGCCGCCGGCGGCCACGACAACGTGACCGTAGTAGTCGTTGACCTGGTTGACGATGGCGTCATGCGCGAGGCGCAACGCGTGCGTCGCCGCAACGTTACTATCGCCGCCATCCTGGCCCTCGTCTTTGTGCTGGCAGCTGGCATCTGGGCCTACACGGGTGTCACCGGCTCGTACTACCTGGGTACCCACCAGGGCAATGTCGCCGTCTGGCGCGGCCTGCCCGGCAAGCCGCTCGGACTCAAGCTCCACTGGCTCGAAAGCGAAACCAGCATCAAGCTATCCGACCTGCCCGAAGACACGCAAAACCGCCTCAAGGCGGGTATTCCGCAAACAAGTGTCGACGATGCGCAGGACACGATATCCAAGTACCGCCACCAGATCGACGAGGAGCAGACCCGCCAGGTGATCGACGCGCAAACGATTCGCGACAACACCAATCAGGGATCGACCTCCGAATCAGATTCCGAGAAAACCGCCGAACAGTCCGCCGAGGCCGAAGCCTCCGATAAGAATTAGAAAGGGAGTGCCGCTTATGAGTCGCCGCAACACCGAGCTGCTCTTGCTCATCGCCTCGGCGTTCCCCGTCATCCTGCTGTATGCGATGTACGTCCTCACCGCGGGCGCTGCCATCTCCTTTGAGACGCTCGCCGTACCGATCGGCCTCTTTGCCGCCTTTGCCGCGGCCCACATTGCCGTGCGCATCTTGGCGCCCGGTGCCGACCCCGCCATCCTGCCCATTGTCTTTGTGCTTTCGGGCATCGGCATCACGTTCGTGACGCGTCTCGCCCCCGCTCTCGCCATCTCACAGCTCATCATCCTGTTTGTCTCGGTGGCCCTGATGGTGGGAACGCTCGCACTGGTCAAAAACCTCGACGTGGTCATGCGCTACAAGTACACCTTTGGCATTATCGGCATCATCCTGCTGATGCTGCCCATCTTTATCGGCACCACGATCTCGGGCTCCAAGCTGTGGATTCGCATCGCGGGCTTTACCATCCAGCCCGGCGAGTTCGCCAAGGTCTTTATCGTGCTGTTCCTGGCCGGGTACCTGGCCGAGAACCGCGAGCTGCTCTCCATCTCCAACCGCAAGATCCTGGGCTTTAAGATCCCTCGCCTGCGACTGCTGCTGCCGCTGTTTGCCGTGTGGGGTGTGTGCCTGCTCGTCGTCGTCTTCGAACGCGACCTGGGTTCGGCCGTGCTGTTCTACACCATCTTCTTGCTGATGCTCTACGTTGCCACGGGGCGCTTTTCGTATGTCGTTATCGGCCTTGCGCTCTTAGCCGTCGGAGCCGTGGGCGCCTACAAGTTCCTATCGCACGTTCAGGTGCGTTTCCAGGTTTGGGTCGATCCGTTTAAGGACGCCCAGGGCCAGGGCTACCAGATCGTCCAGTCGCTCTTCTCGCTTGCCGATGGCGGTCTGGTCGGCGTTGGCATCGGCAACGGCATGGCCAACAACATCCCTGTCGTCGAGTCCGACTTTATCTTCTCGGCCATCGGCGAGGAGATGGGCCTTTTGGGCGGCGGCGCCGTGCTCATCCTGTTTATGCTCTTTGCCGTGCGTGGCCTCACCACGGCTGCCCGCGCTAAATCCGACCTCGCCGCCTTTAGCGCCACAGGCCTTACGGCCGCCATCAGCTTCCAGGCCTTTTTGATCGTTGGCGGCGTAACCCGCCTGATCCCGCTGACCGGCGTCACCCTGCCCTTTATGAGCCAGGGCGGCTCCTCGCTGCTGGCGAGCTTTATCATCGTCGCGCTCCTGCTGCGCGCCGGTGACGAAGCGACCGGACGCGAGGCCGAGCTTACCGGCACCGGCACCATGGCCGCCATCACCGATGATCAGGTCGCATCTGCCGCCGCCCCGTCGGGCACGCGCTTTGCCGCCGCGTCTTCCTACGGCAGCGGCAGCCATTCCGTCGGCTCGCGCATGCGCCGTCGCCTGCTCGACACGCCTGAATCCGGCGTGCTCGGCCGCGTCGCACTCGCCAACCGTCTAACCCGTGCGGTGCTCGCCTTTACGGCGCTGTTCGCCATCCTTATCGGCAACCTCACCTATGTCCAGGTCATCAAGGCCAAGGACTATCAGGACATGCCGACCAACAACCACACCATCGCCCGCTCCAAGTACATCCAGCGCGGCTCCATCATCACGTCCGACGGCGTGACACTAGCCGAGTCGCTGCAACAGGAGGACGGCACCTACGCCCGTTCCTACCCCAACGGCAACATGGCCGCGCACGTGGTGGGCTACGTGAGCCAGCAATACGGCACCGCCGGCATCGAGAGCGTCATGAACGATACGCTCACCGGCTCCAAGGATTACTCCAGCTGGAACAATGCCATCGCGTCGCTCGCGGGGCAGACCCAGCCGGGTAATACCGCCAAGCTCACCATCGACTCGCGCATCCAGACGGCTGCCGAACAGGCACTCAAGGGCTTTAAGGGCGCTGTGGTGGTCATGGATCCGCGCACCGGTGCGGTCCTTGCGTGCGCGAGCTCGCCCACCTACGACAACACCAACATCGATGCGCTGCTCCAGTCGGGCGGCGGCGAGGACGGTTCCATGTACGACCGTGCCATGGACGCGCTGTACACCCCGGGCTCGACCTTTAAGGTCGTCACGCTCTCCGCGGCGCTCGAAACCGGCACCGCCAGCCTTACCAGCACGTACCAGGCGCCCGGTTCCATGGACATCGGCAACGCGCCGGTCACCAACGATGCCAACGAGAGCTACGGCACCATCAGCCTGCAGCAGGCCTTCGCAGTGTCGTCCAACGTCGTCTTTGGCCAGGTGGCAAACGAGGTCGGTGCCAGCTCGCTCGTCCAGTTTGCCAACGCCTTTGGCTACGGTCAAAAGCTCGGTCAGGATCTGACCACCGCGGCTTCCATCATGGCCGACCCGTCGCTTATGACCGAGTGGGAGACCGCTTGGGCAGGCGCCGGCCAGCCCGTCGGCATGGACCACACGCCTGGCCCGCAGACCACCGTTATGCAGAATTGCGTGATCGCTGCCGCTATCGCCAACAGCGGCGTGGTCATGGACCCGTTCTTTGTGTCCCAGATACTCGCCCCGGACGGAACCGTGGTTAAGACTACGCAGTCCCGCTCGCTGGGCCAGGCTGTCAGCTCTGCCACGGCCGACCAGGTCAAGCAGGCCATGCTCACCGTCGTCCAGTCCGGTACCGGCACCGATGCCCAGATTCCGGGCGTCAAGGTTGCCGGCAAGACCGGTTCGGCCGAGACCGGCGGTACCAACGTCAACTCTATGTTTGTTGGCTTTGCACCTTACGATTCACCCACGGTTGCCATCTCGGTGGCCCTGGAGGATTACGACAAACACGACGTCGAGGCGGCCAAGATTGCCGGCATCGTCCTGACCGCGGCGCTCGCCGCACAGGGAGCGTGATGCCCATGATCAAAGCGGATACTTATGGCGCGCCGCGGCCGATGAGCTAGCGGCAACGCGCCACACGGCCCCAGCGGCCACACATTTGGTACTACACACATCGTTGAGCGAATAGTTATGTTAGGAGCAGGAATGGAACAGAGGGTCCTCGGGGGAAGATACCTCCTTAAGGATAAGGTGGGGACGGGCGGTATGGCGACCGTCTTCCGTGCACAGGATCAGGTCCTCGACCGCACGGTTGCCGTCAAGATCATGCTGCCGCAGTATGCCGGCGACGCCACCTTCGCCGCCCGCTTTAAGCAGGAGGCCCAGGCAGCGGCCGGCCTGTCCTCCCCCTATATCGTGGGCGTCTACGACTGGGGCAAGGACGGCGACACCTATTACATCGTCATGGAGTACCTGCGCGGTACCGACCTTAAGAGCGGCATCAAGAGCCACGGCGCCCTCGATCCCAAGAAGGTCGCGCAGATCGGCTCGCAGATCAGCTCCGCGCTTTCAGTCGCACACAAGCACGAGATCATCCACCGCGACATTAAGCCGCAAAACATCATGGTGCTGCCTGACGGCAACATCAAGGTAATGGATTTTGGCATCGCACGCGCCAAGAACAGCCATCTCACGCAGGATAACAACGTGCTGGGCACCGCCCACTATGTAAGCCCCGAGCAGACTCGCGGCCAGGACCTCGGCCCCACCTCGGATATCTACTCGCTGGGCGTCGTCATGTACGAGTGCGCCACCGGCCGCGTACCCTTTGACGGCGACGACGCCATCTCGGTCGCGCTCAAGCAGGTCAACGAGCTCCCCATCCCGCCGAGCCAGATCAACTCCGGCGTCGATGCCGACCTGGAGCGCATCATCCTCAAGTGCATGGAGAAGGACCCGGCAAACCGCTTCCAGACGGCCGACGAGCTGCGCCAGGTGCTCAACAGCTACCTGTCCGGCCGTGCCGTCAACGTCTCGGAGCCCACGCGTATCATCGGTGCCGCCGGCGACCTGGGTGCCACCAAGACCCGTGAGCTTTCCGACTCAACGCGCGCTATGGTTCGTCCCGTCTCGGGCGTGAGCGGACAGACCAACCCCCGCAGCGCCGTCTCGGGTTCCACCGGTTCCTACGAGGTCGATCAGCCCAAGTCCAACAAGAACAAGATTATCGCCGCCGTAGTCGCCGCAATCGCCGTGGTTGGCGTTGTGGTGGCCTTCGCCACCGGGCTCTTTGGGGGCGAGCAGGTTACGGTGCCCGATGTGCTTAACAAGGACCAGCAGACCGCTATCGAGCTGATCAAGGAGGCCGGCCTTGAGGTCGGAACTGTCGACCAGAGCTATAACGACGATGTCGACGAGGGCAAGGTTGCCGAGCAGACCCCCAACGGCAACACTAAGAAGCCCAAGGGCTCCAAGGTGAACCTGGTGATCTCCAAGGGCCCCAAGCCCTCCGAGAAAGTTGAGGTTCCGCAGCTCGTCGGCCTAACCAAGGACCAGGCCGAGGCCGCGCTGGCAAGCGTGGGCCTGAAGGGCAACGCAACCGAGGAGGCCAACGAGGCCGACGAAGGCCAGGTCTTTGAGCAGGGCACTGATGCCGGCAAGGAAGTCGAGAAGGGCACGACCATCTCGTATAAGGTCTCCAGCGGTCCTGACACCACCTCCGTCCCCGATCTGACCGACATGACCGAGGCCCAGGCACGCAACGCTCTCGACATGGCTGGCTTTGGCGTCGACGTGAGCTACCAGGAAAACGACTCGGTTACCGAGGGCACCGTAATTAGCTGGAACCCTAGCGGCAAGCAGAAGCCCGGTGCCACGATCACCGTCGTCATCGCCAAGAAGTCCGGCAAGGCCAGCGTCCCGGGTAACCTGTACGGCAAGAGCATCTCCGCCGCCGTCACCGCGCTCAACAACGCCGGTTTCTACAACATCGCATTCTGCGATCAGAACGGCAACCCCGTGAGCGGCAACGAAAACGCCACCGTTACGGGCGTCTCCCCCACCGGCAAGCAGTCCACCGACAGCACGATCACGCTGACGGTTTCGCTTTCTGGCTCTGCCTCGGGTGACGATTCCGACACGACGACTAACTAGTCGACAACCCATCACCTGCAGCGGCTATGGCCGCAAACATATTCGCTCAACGGCGCCCGCTTGCTCCCCAGCAAGCGGGCGCGTTATTTATCGACAGGCCAGGGCTCCATAGCAACGCAAAGAGGCCCGCAAAAGCGAGCCTCTCAGGTAACAACAGATATGTGATGCAGTAATTACTAGCCGCAGAACTTCACCATGGTCTCGACCATGGACTCTTGCCTATAGACAAAATGTCCAGAAGCAAGGAGATGAAAGAGTAAGGACAACGCCCTCTAAAAGAAGGCCGTATATGAAGATTGCATATCCCTTTTGCCTTCATATACTCAAGAAGCACCCCTCGAAGCGCTCCTGAGAGGCCCCCTTGGATGCAACCCAGGGGATCCAGATTCTGGTAGACATCGGCACAGCAAAATCCTGCCGCGCAGGCACGAACGGACATCTTGACTCCCAACGCAATGCGGGGCGCCCCAAGACACCCCGCCACGACAAAAAACTAGTTCTCGTAGACCAGCGGGTGGCCCCAACTGCCCTCGATCTTGCAGGTCTGCGCCGCAAAACCGGCAGCGAAGTCCAAGCTCTCGCGAATTGCGGCCTCGCCGCACTCGCCGGCCTTCTTCTTGGAAAGATAGGTGACCAAAAACGCCGTCAGCAGTGAATCGCCGGCCGCCATAGCGTCTTTGAGCTCCTCGGGCGCCACGGGCTTGATGCCCTGCTCGTAGAAGTTTTCGCCGTCATAGGCGACGGAACCCTTGCTCCCGCGCGACGCGCATACGATTTGAGGGCCAAGGGCCTTCACCCACTCGAGCTTCGCCTTGATATCCTCCAGGGAAGCGTCGCCCATGGACATAAAGGCGTACGTCACAAATGGCGCAATCTGCTCGAAGTACTCGTCGGTGGAGTCATCGGAGAAGTCGAAGCTGATAGGCACACCGGCAGCCTTGATCTTGGGGAGCTCGCGCTCGGTGAAGCAGTAGTTGCCGCTGTGCACCAAATCGAAGCCGCTGACGTACTCGGCGGCGAAGCGGTCTATCACGTAGCGCATGTCGCCACGTATGCCGCCTTCATTGGAGCCCAGGAAGATACGGTCCCCGGTCTTGTCAACGGTCACGCGAGCGGCGCCGTTGACGCCCAGGACCTGCTGGCAGCGAAGAAGCTCGACGCCCTCGTCCTCAAGCGATGCTATAACGTGCTCGGCCTCCTCATCTGATCCGAAGATTCCCATGTAGGCGCTGCGATCGACACCGAGCTTCTTGGCGAAAACGGCGAAGTTGACTGCGTTGCCGCCGGGATACATAGTCTTGATATGCTCGTACTTATCGACAACGTTGTCTCCAAAGCCGAGCACGCTTATAGGATAGGCTGCCATGGTTATCTCCATTCAGGTAAACCGCCGTGGCTACGGCGAGCAGAAGAGGCGCGAGGATTCGCACGTCTCAACGCGCTTCGCGCCCCGTTCTAAAATCGCTAGTACTTCTCGATGCCCATGTAACGACGCACGTCCGGGTGATGGTCGAACACCTTGCCGCGAGCGGAGCGCAGCTCACAGTTCATCGCGTAGAACAGGATTGGATCAAGGAACGCGCGAACGCTTGCCGGTACTTGGTCCATGCCGTACTCCATGGCGTCGAGCACCATAAGAGTGTCGGTATGGGTCTCGAGGAATGCGAGGGCGCGCTCATCCATGGCTCGGCACTCACTGGAAGACATCTGCAGGAAGTAGAAGACTCCGGGCTCGGTCACCTCGAAGGGGCCGTGGAAGTACTCGCCGGAGTGGATATAGGCGCAGCTCTGCCACTGCATCTCCATAAGCGAGCAGATAGCGAAGCCATAGGTCTGGCTAAACACGGGACCGGATCCCAAGATATACAGGAACTTGTGGTCCTGGCACAGGGCAGCGAAACGGTCGCAAAGTTCGGCGTTGACCTTCTCGCGAGCCGCAGGCAGGATCCGGTCCATCTTGGCGATGCCTTCGTACATATCGGCAAGGTCAGCATAACCTTCCTGCTGATCCAAGAGCTCGGCAGCGAGAGCCAAAGAGATGCCGGCGGGTACCTCCGCCTGCGGAACTCCCTCGCCCCACGGATATACCCAGCACGTCCACTCACCGTTATCGATGCCGGAGCCGGCGTTGTCGGTCTGTGCGATAACGGTTGCGCCCGCCGCCTTGGCGATCGAGCACGCATCGATTACCTCGGGAGTGTTGCCGGAGTGGCTGCAAGCGATAACAAGGGACTTTTCGCCCAGGCGCTTGGGACGCATGATATCGAACTCGCGGGCGGTATACGCCTCACTGGCAAACGTAGTCGCCTCGCGCTTAAGCAGCTCATGGGCGGGCAGCAGGTCGATGAGGGAGCCGCCGCAGGCAACCCAGAAGACGCTATCGAAACCGCCCTTTTCGGCGATTGCGTCGGCGATGAGATCATGTGCGTTCATTGTTATTCTTCCTTTCGATACGGCGGACGAATCCGCCAACGTTTACTGCAAGTCTTCTCGTCAAGCGTGTTGACTGCCCCACGCGAATGGGAGCTACGCGCTAGTCGACAAAATACCTCTCGAAGGCGTCCATGTTGCGCCGGTCCGCTGCTGCGGGATCATCGAAATACCTTCCATCGGTGATCTCCTGGCCAAGATAGCCCTCGAACCCATGCGCGTTGAGGACACGCACGAAATCGTCCATGCTGTGCTTTCCATCGCCCCAAACCAGATGGCCGTATGGGTCGCCATCAATGAAGTGCATGTTCCTTATGGCACCATCGCCAAACTCGGCAAACCACTCTTCAAGGCTCTCGCCGGCGACTCCCATAGCAGTAGTGTCCACCATTGGAGTAAGGTGCGGGTTGGCTACTTGGTCAAGCATGCGCCTGGCATCCGCGAGTGTAACCACCAAGTTGCTCTCTTCCGGCCTCAGGCTCTCCATGCAGAGGGTCACGCCGTGCTCGCCGGCATAGTCCGCAAGAATCGCCAAGTGCTCGGCAGAGCGCTTCCAAGCTTCCTCGCGGTCCTCGTCCCAATCGCCCCAACCGGAGTTGATGGACATATACGGGGCGCCGAGCACCTCGGCGAGCTCGATGCCGTGCTTAAAGTAAGCGAGGCTCCGCTGCGCGTGGAGGGGCTTTCTGGCAGCGTACTGCCACGGATACACCACGTTCTCCGGGCACAGGGAGCTCCCGGAGAGTCCGCGGGACTCGATCTTGCGGCGAAGCTTGTCGGCCTCGAAATACCCCGTGTGGTCCAGCGTCACGTGCGGCTCGGCCGCCCAAAGCTCGATGGTTTTGAAGCCAAGGCGCTGCTGAACATCAAGGAAATAATCGAGCGACCACATGATGTAGTGAATGTTCATGCCGGCGACCTGCTCGCGACGCAGGCGGGGCGCGGAAGCGTTTAAATCCATGCTGGGCACCTCCTACATCGGCAGTAGGCCGGAGATCACAGTCGCGACCAATCCGAACAGAACCATGAAGATAAAGAACTTCCAGATGGTCTTCCACCATTGCCCGAAGGAGATCTTCGCCACGGCAAGACCCGCGACGGTCATGCCCGCAACGGGGCTGATGGTGTTGACGGTCTGGTTCGCGAACTGCAGAGCGGTGACGGCAGCCCCGGGATTGAGGCCCATAAGCTCGGTCAGCGGGCCCATGACGGGCATGGTGAGTGCAGCGAGGCCGGAGCTGGAAGGAACCAGCAGCGAAAGCAGGCCGAGGACGATGTACATGAAGGTGGTATAGATGAAGGACGGAGCGCCCGCAAGGAGTCCGACGAGCCAGTTAAGAATAGAGTCGATGATCATTCCGCCCTCTGCGACGACCAGGATGCCGCGGGCGATGCCGATGATGCAGGCTGCGTAGGCGAAGTCGGCGATTCCGCGGACGAACTCCTCCGCAATGGTCTTCTCGTCCAGGCCGCCGAGTATGCCGGCAAGAAGGCCCATGGCCAGGAACACCATGGAGATCTCGTCCATATACCAGCCCTGGGTAACGAGGCCCCACACGATAACGCCCATGCCGACCGCGAAATCAATGAGGACGAGCTTGTGGCGAAGCGTGAACTCCTCTTCGATAGAGGCATCGGTGACAGAGAACTCGATGCGCTTCTGCTTATCGTCCTCATAGGTGATGGAGGACTTGGGATCGAGCTTGACGCGGCGCGCGTAGCGCATGGCCCAGAAAATGCCCGCGGCGGTGAAGATGACCCACAGGATGGCGCGGAGCCAAAGCTGGGGATTTCCCTCGATGCCGATAACGCCCTGGGCGATCAGCACGTTGAAAGGATCAATAGTGGATGCGCAGTAACCAAGGTTGGGGCCGAGGAAGCAGATGATGAACGCGGTCATGGAGTCATACCCGATGCTCAGCATGATGGGGATGAAGATCGCGTAGAACGGCAGCGCCTCCTCGGACATGCCGAACGTGGTGCCGCAGATCGAGAGCAGGATCATGGAGATGGGGATGATCAAGATGTCCTTGTTCTTCAGCTTCTTGATCACGCGGTTCATGCCGGCGTTTAGGGCGTTGGTCTTGGTGACGATGGCGAACGATCCGCCGATCAGCAGGACGAACGCGACGACATCGGCCGCAGCCTGAATGCCCTTGGCGGGAGCCTGCAGGACGGCATCGATGCCCTGTCGCAGATCGACGGTCTCCCCCGTCTCCGAATCGGTGTAGACCTTGTCGACCTCTTGGTACGTTCCGGCTACGGCGACTTCTCGCTCGCCCGCGGCCGTCTGAATGGTCTGGCGGTCGAACTGACCCGATGGGACGATCCATGTGAGCACCGCGAAGAACACGATCAGCATGAACGCGATGGTGTACACATGGGGAAGCTGGAGATGGAATCTGCGCTTGGGCTTCTCCTGTTTGGCATCCGGCATTCTTAACCTCCTGCCAGAGCAACGATGCTTGCCAAAAATCCTTCACGTATAGGCAAACATCTTAGGTTGTTCTATGTATAACCTGCATGAAGGCGTCGGTCAAGAAACATATTAGGTTGTTCTATAAGTGGTAACTTTTACGCACTAAACGGACCTGCCGCGGCAATACGAGAACAGCGCTGTGTGAGACAGAGCCGCTAGATATCGAAGCTGTAGCGCGAACCCACGTAGTACTGTCTGCCATAGCAGAAGCGCTCTCCGTTGGAATCGAGAAAGCCCGCGTTCATGAAGAACAGCGGCTCCCCTACTGGGACCTTGAGCTCGCGGGCGGCATCAATTCCCGCACGGGCGATCTCCAGCCTGCAGGGATCGGACGAGCAGGGATACCTACCCGTACGCTCCCCCACAGCCTCGAATATCGAACAATTGGAGAGACCGATATCTTTGAGAAATTCGAATCCATCGACAGGATAGTAGTTGTTCTCGAACAGGACCGGCACGCCGTCTGCGGTACGCACGCGTGAGACCAAGATGAGGTCAGAGCCTTCATCCAAGCCAAAGAAAGAAGCGAGGTCGCGATCGGCGGCAACGGTCTTGCGGGCAACGACGCGAGCGCCCGCCTTCATGCCGTTTTCAGCGCATGCTTGGGTAAAACTCTGAACATCGTCCTTCTGATGCACCTTGCGAATTATCTTTGTCGCGGTCACAAACGTACCACGCCCCTGCCGCTTGGTGAGATACCCCTCGCCCACAAGCTCCTCTATTGCGCGGCGAACCGTGACCCTTCCCACGCCGTACATCTTAGAAAGCTCAAGTTCCGTTGGAATCTGCGAGTCAACGGGATATGTCCCCTGTTCGATATCGCTCTTAAGCAAATCGAGCACCTGTTGATACAGCGGGGCGGAAGAGCCCCCATCCAGATGCGCATCCACAAAAACTCTCCCTTTAAGGCGTTCGCGATCTCAACGACTCCATTCTACCGCACACGGAAAAATGAGGTTAAACACATAGGGGCCCTGCATGTTTGAGCGTATCGGGAATCTGGTCGCTGATTTCGTCCGCATTTGCTTGCGAAAAACCAAAACGCTCCTCGCGCTTGGCGAACACGGTGAGGCCCGCCGCCTTGCACGCAGCGATCGATGATGCTCGTGTGATGTTGGCTTCCTTCCTTTGCTTGCGAGGCGCGTCACTCGTCCTGCTGAGCCGCGGGCCCATCGTTCGGCGTGGCCTGCCTGCGCGGGGCATGCCGGGAATTGATGTAGTCGTATGCGTAGGCGATCTCCGTGACGGGGACCTCCACGTGGTAATGGGCGGAAATGTCAGAGAAGCTCGTGCGGAATGCGATCGAGGTAGGCTCTGTGTCTCGGGGATGTTCATGCGGCTGGTCCTCCTTTCGCCACACACCTTACGGGCGGGGTGGTGCGCGGAACGGGTTGGCGCCAGTGTTTCGTCACGGGCGCGTGCACTTCGGCACTCCATGCTACATCTGAGTGGCATATGGCGACTTCTCGACACTCGCGCTCGACACAGCGAGCGGAAATGGCGCTGCCTGCCGAGCGCCTCGCGGGCGCATCCCGACCGCAGAAGTGAGCGCGAAGGCTCGTCGAAGTGCTGGGTGGGGGACCGGCGGTCTGGATACGCGGTTTCGTTCGGCGAAGGCGGCGAGGCGAATGGCATGGCGAACGTACGGGTTTGACGTGAACGGGTTGCCCGTGGCGGCGTGGTATCGGGAGGAGACGGTCGAGCAGGTGCTCGCGCCGCTGCTCGCCCGTCTCGCGCGCTCGCATCAGGAGAAGGGGTCGCAGGCCCATCTCGGCAACCCGGTGCGCATACGCTATTGCGACCGGGACGGCCACGTGTCGCGAACGGATATCGTCCGCCAGGTGGACGTCGCGCCGCGAAATGCAGACTCGCCTCAATCGTCGGTAAGGGGTGCCGCGGGCGATACGATGGAATCCACGGACCGCACCGCGCCGCCGAGATTGCGACGCGAACGCAGGCGATGCGCCCGAAAAACTCCTCCGCGCATGTAGGGCGAAACGCCAGATTGGAGCTCCATGAACGATTTCTCCTTCTACTCCCCCACCCGCTTTGTCTTTGGGCGAAAAGCGACCGACAAGGTTGGGGGACTCTGTCCGCCTCCGGCTACCGCTGAGCGCTCATTGTCTACGGCAGGGGTTCCGCAGTTCGCTGCGGAACGCTCGTCCGCGTGAGGGCATCGCTCGATGCCGCGGGCGTGGAGCACATCGGGCTTGGAGGGGTGCGTCCAAACCCCGAAATAGGCTTGGCACGAGAAGGCGTCGAGCTCGCACGGGCAAACGACGCCGACATCATCCTGCCCGTGGGCGGCGGCTCCGTCATGGACTGCGCGAAGGCCATCGCACTGGGGCGGTATACGACGGCGACGTATGGGACTTCTTCCGCAAGCGCGCCGTTCCCGCCGACCGCATCGACGTCGCCTGCGTGGTGACCATCCCCGCATCCGGTTCCGAGGCCTCTAACTCCTGCGTTATCAGCAACGACGAGGAGCACCTCAAATGCAGCATTAACACGGACCTCAACCGCCCGGCCATCGCCTTCCTCGACCCGGAGCTGACCTTCAGCCTGCCCGCCTGCCAGACCGCCGCGGGAGTGACCGACATGATCGCCCATATCATGGAGCGACTCTTCTCCGGCGAGCCCGCCGTGGGCGTAACCGACAACATCGCCTGCGGGCTAGTGCGCGCCGCGAGGGAGGCGGCGCCCAAGGTGATGGAGAACCCCGATGACTACGACGCCCGCGCCGAGATCATGTGGGTGGGTACGCTCGCCCATAACGCCCTGCGCGACGGCGATTGGACCTGCCGCGGCCTTGAGCACGAGCTATCCGCACTGGACACCAAGATCACGCACGGCGCCGGCCTCGCCGTCATCTTCCCCGCCTGGATGCGCTACGTATGGCGAGAGCACCCTGAGCGCTTCCTGGAGTTCAGCGCCCAGGCCCTTGGCATCGAACCCATCGATTCGGACGCGGACGAGCTCGATGTGGAGGTAACCCCCGAGCAGGCAATCGAGTACGCGGTCGAAGCGACCATCGACGAGCTGCAGGATTTCTTCGTCTCGCTGGGAATGCCGCGCGCGCTATCGGAGTTCGGAGTCACCGAGGACGATATCGAAAAGATGATTCCGGGCCTCAAGATCAACCGCGGAGAGCTCTTCGGCAGCTTCAGGAAGCTCACGCTGGACAACGCGAGAAAGATTTACCGCAGCGCACTCTAGGAAACAGATGCCAGTCCCCCACGGGCGAGCAGCACGGCGGCCCCCGCAAACCAGAAACGGCGCCGCTCCCGCGACGCCGTCATATTCCCTGGTGCCCCCGGGCGGATTCGAACCGTCGACACCCGCTTTAGGAGAGCGGTGCTCTATCCCCTGAGCTACGGAGGCATGTTGTACTAGTGTAGCAGATTTACCCCTTTGCCATGTAGCGCATGGCCACTCATCGAGAAGGCTCTATAGCGAATAGTTTCCGAGGGCAATCCTCAATATCGGAAAGAATAACCCGGAATAACGCGAAATAATGGGACAAGCTTTCCCAACTGGCCCTCAAAAGGAAAATGCATCCCGGAATGAGAACAAATTCCGGGATGCATTTTCCGCCATCTATCGCCAACGATTAGCTGTCTCTGTGGAAAAGGCTCTTGATGGCAGCGGGGATGCTCTTGGCGCCCTTGGTCGTTACGTCGATAAAATCGGGCGAACGCACGAGCTTATCCTCATCGACGTACTTACGGACCGCACGAAGCGTCTCTTTGTCATCGCGCGTCGAAAACGTAAAGTGACCGTTGTCCTTGGTGAAGATGGCAAAACGCGTGATCTTCTTGGTGCCGCGTAAAACCTCGGCGGCAATATAGTCGACCTCGTCCCACGGGATTTGAATATAATCCTCGGGATTGCGCTCGTTGTAATACTCGAACGCCTTATTGCCCACCATCACGTTACCGTGGCTGGTAAGCCCCATCAGGCAGGTTGCCGGCGTTGCCAGATCGACCGTGCTGTTCTGAGATTGCGCCATGCGCGCCTCGCCCTCCAAATAAAACAATCGGACCGCATCCAGTGTACCCACCGGGTGCGGTCCGTTTCAATGGCTCAAAAGCCCTTGCCTAGCAATTCTCGGTCTTAAGCCGAAACGTGCTTACATGAAGCCGCAGACGCGACCGATGATGCCGATGGCGAAGAGAGCCAGGATGATGACGATCGGGCTGACCTTCTTCTTGAGGAGCTTGCAGACCAGCAGGGTCAGGCACACGGCGGCAAGGCCGGGGATGAGCTGATCGAGGTTGGCCTGAAGCGTGGTGACCTTCACCTGATCAAGGGCGTTAGCACCGATGGAGTTATACATCGTCAGCGCTTCCTTGACACCCTCAGAACCGGAGGGCAGGTTAGCCCAGTCGATAAAGGCGCCAGCAGACTGCGTGACCTTGGAGACGACCGGGGTGAAGGAGATGGACACCCAGCGCTCGACCAGGGCGCCGATGATGAACATACCCAGGATGGAAGCACCCTCGGTAACCTTGCCCATCAGACCGCCGGAGAGGTCCTTTGCGATGGAGGAGCCGACCTTGTAGCCAAACTCCTGCGTGTACCACAGGAAGGCGTAACGGATGATGTTCCACGCGAAGAAGAACAGCAGCGGACCGGCGATGCTGCCGGACAGGGCCAAGGAAGCGCCCAGAGCACCCAGAATCGGGCGAAGGGTGAACCAGAAGGCGGGGTCGCCGACACCGGCGAGCGGGCCCATCATACCGACCTTGACGCCCTGGATGGCGACGTCGTCAATCGGGGCACCGTTGGCGCGCTCCTCCTCGAGAGCGAGGGTAACGCCAATGACGGGGGCGGAAACATAGGGGTGGGTGTTATAGAACTCCAGGTGGCGCTTAAGAGCGGCAATCTGGTCATCCTTGCTGGTGTAGAGCTTCTTGATCGCAGGGATCATTGCGAAGCACCAGCCGCCGTTCTGCATACGCTCGTAGTTCCACGAGCCCTGAAGGAACTGATGACGGAAGCAAACCTTCTTGCGGTCAGCCTTGGTGAGCTGAATCTTGTTCTCTGCCATATGTATCACTCCCCTCCTACTCGTAATCGTTCAGAATGTCGCCGAGCGGGTCGCCGGAGCCACCGCCCATGCCGCCACCCTGCTTGGCCAGATCCTTGAGGCCAAGGTAGATGAGGGCAAGGGAGATGCCGATGAGGCCAAGGGCGATCAGCGTGAGCTGAGGGATGGCAGCAAGGACAAAGCCGAGGATGAAGAACGGCCAGGTCTCCTTGGTGGCCATCATGTTGATGACCATGGCGTAACCGACGGAAGCGACCATGCCGCCGCCGACAGCCATGCCGCCGGACAGCCAGTCGGGCATAGCGTTAAGCGCGTTGGTAACGGCCTCGGCCGGGATGATGCACAGAAGTACTGCCGGGATGGCGATACGAAGGCCCTGCATGAGGATGGCAGCGTACTGCCAGCGCTCGATGCCAGAGAAGTCGCCCTTCTCGGCGCAACCGTCCATGGCGTGAGCGATAGCGGTAGCAATGGTACGGCAGATCATGGTCAGGAACAGACCAGCGACCGACAGCGGGACGGCGACGGCGATGGCCGCGGTAACGGCCTTGGCCGAATCAGTGGCGCCGCCGTTGAGGGCGAGCACCATGATGATCGAAGAAGCGACCGAGGCCAGAGCGGCGTCAGGCGCGACGGCGGCGCCGACGTTAGCCCAGCCAAGGGCCATCATCTGGAGCGAACCGCCCAGGAGGATGCCCTCCTGAAGGTGACCGGTTACGAGACCGATAAGCGTGCATGCCACGAGCGGCTGATGGAACTGGAACTCATCCAGAATGCCTTCCATACCAGCAAGCAACGCGACAATCGCAACAAGCAGAATAGTGATTGCAGACATGTATCGGACCCTCCTTTACTATGCTTGAGCGGCCAGTTCGGCCTTAGCTTTCTTCAACATGGCGTCGAGATCCTCGGAAGCATCCGAAGGAACCTTGCGGACCTCGAACTTGACGCCCTTGGCCTTGAGGGCCTCGAGGGTCTTAACGTCGTCATCGCCCATAGCGACGGCGTTGGTGACGACGACCTTGCCCTTGGAGTGAGCCATGGAACCGATGTTGACTTCCTTGATGTCGACGCCGGCCTCGATGGCCTTGAGCAGATCCTGCGGGTTCTCGAAGAGCAGCATGGCCTTGGTGTCACCAAAGCGCGTGTCCTTGACGACCTCGGCCATCTTCTTGATAGGCACGACGTTGGCATGGACTCCCGGAGGGGCAGCCTGCTCGATCATGGTCTTGCGGAGCTCGTCGTGAGCAACGCCGTCGGAAACCACGATGATGCGGTTGGGGTTGATCTGCTTGGTCCACGTGGTGGCCACCTGACCATGCAGCAGACGGGTGTCGATACGGACGTGGGCGATCTTGATGTGCCCGTCGCCGATGACCGTTCCCGGAGGGATGGCGCCTGCAGGAGCAGCGGCGGCCGCAGCCGGCTTCTTCTCCTCGGGCTCCAGAGACTCGGGCTTGACGCGCACGCCAGCCTTAGCCTCAGTCACGAGATGTTTTGCGATCGCATGTGCAGTGTTCTTTGCGTCAAAGCGCTGCGAATATGCCTCGATGAGCATAGGCAGGTTGACACCGGTGACGATAGCCCAGGAATCATGGCCCTCGATGAGCCCGCTGATCTGGTTGAACGGCGTGCCGCCCCACAGATCAACGAGGAAGAGCACCTGCTCCTGGTCCTCGAAGGAAGCGATTGCTTCCTCGACCTTGGCACGGAAGTCGTCGGGGCCCATGCTCGGCTCGAGCGAGACCACGGCAACAGACGGCTGATCGCCAAAGACCATCGAGCCCGTCTGCTTGATTCCAGCTGCCAAGTCCCCGTGGCTAGCAAGAACAATACTTACCATCACATAACCTCCTTTTTGGCTACGTATTTCCTACACGACATGAAGGAAGTATACCTGTTTGGTTTGTGGAATTATAGCTAAATTCGCAAAAGGTTGGATTATTTGTTTAAACGTCTAAGTTTGTTACAAATTGATTACGTTGCCGGTTTACAGCTTATTGCCTGCTAAAACGTGATTTGCTGATTGCTTTCAAAGACATATAAAGGTGCACTGTTCGTTAAGACCGCTTTTAGGTGGATCCCAATGCGTCTGCGTGCCACCATTTTGTTTAAACAGACATGACTTGACTAACCGAAGCAAATATGTTTAGAACTCTAGCCCATGTAGTCATTGGATGTTAGGCGATGTGGAGAGGGTTGGCGGCGTCGACGGCATCGGGGGCGTCGGAAGGACCGTCGGGGACAGCGTCTGCCGGGTCCTCGTCGGGGGTCTCGATCTGTTTGATCATGACCTCTTGGCCCTGCAGCAAATAGGTCTCGCCGCTACCGCAATGGGGACAGGTCTTGCCGTGCTCGACCGTCGCGTAGTCGCGGCCGCACGCCTCGCAATGCGTCACGGCCTCGACAGGCTCCACGATAAGCTCCGCGCCCTGCGTGATAGGCTTTTTATCCGCCGCCCAGCGCCAAGCGTCGAGTAGTAGATCGGGGACGACGCCCGAGACCTCGCCCAGCAGCAGCGTGACGCTCGAAACGCGACGCACGCCATGAGCGCGCGCCACATTCTCAACATCGCGAATGATGTGATAGACGATTCCGAGCTCGTGCACTTTTAATTCCTTCCGCCGTTCTACCGAACGGCGGTCGGCTTGACGCTGCGCGAGCCCCAGACGGGCGATCTGCCTTTCAATCGTCGGGCATGGGCAAAAGCCCTATGCCCTCCTCTTTCAAGGCACCTCGCCACGCCTGGGACTCGCTCGCTGTCCAACCGCTCTCTGCGCCGTTCTCCTGCTTGTTGCGTTTCTTACTTCTTCCCGAATTTAATCTTGATGGCGCGCTTGAGCGCGTACTTGCC
The DNA here is from genome assembly GCA_958407085.1 of uncultured Collinsella sp. Classification (GTDB taxonomy): domain Bacteria; phylum Actinomycetota; class Coriobacteriia; order Coriobacteriales; family Coriobacteriaceae; genus Collinsella. Next base: position 18,895 of record CATYHY010000012.1, read on the forward strand.
CAGGCTTGGAAGCTTTTGCTCGTATTTGACCATCGTGGAGCACTCGGGGCGGTCGCGATCCAGATGGATGGCGTCAAACGCGCACTTGGTGGTGCACAGGCCGCAGCCGATGCACTTGTTGGGGTCGACGATCGAGGCACCGCAGCCCAGGCAACGGGCGGTCTCGGCGCGCACCTGCTCTTCGGTAAAGGTCTCGACGTACTCGCTAAACGGCGCGGCCTTCTCGCGCTCGCGGTCAACGTGGGCAACCTCGCGGCTCGCGTTGTCGTAGCCCTCGAGCACAACGTCGTCGCGGTCGAGCGCGGTGTAGCGGCGCTGGTTGCGGCCGATGGTGAGCGTGGAGCCCGGCTGCACAAAGCGGTGGATGGACACGGCGGCCTCGTGACCGGCAGCGATGGCGTCGATGGCAAAGCTCGGACCGGTGTAGACGTCGCCCCCCACAAAGATGTCGGGCTCGGCGGTCTGGTAGGTCTGGGGATCGGCAAGGACGCCCTGGCCGCGGCCGAGCTCCACCTTGGAGCCAGCTAGCAAGTCGCCCCACACAATGGACTGGCCAATCGACATGACCACGCGGTCGGCGTCGACGCGGCGCAGGTCATTCTCGTCGTACTCGGGCGCAAACCGGCCCTTGTCGTCAAAGACACGCGTGCAGCGCTTGAAGGTGATACCACACACACGGCCGGTCTCGTCCAGATGGACCTCCTTGGGACCCCAACCGCAGCTGATGTGCGCGCCGTCCTCAATGGCCTCGC